>JBBRKH010000252.1:0-3646 GCA_038217965.1 Sphingomonadales bacterium
TCATCGACATTGCCTACACAGTCCGCTGGCGGATCCGCAATGCCGAGCAATATCTGTTTCAGGTGACCGATCCCGAGGAAACGGTGAAGGTTGCAACCGAATCCGCCATGCGCGAAATGATTGCCAAAGCCTCGCTCAACGACGCGATCGGGCCGGAGCGGGCCGCCATTGCCGAACGGGTGCGCGAACGCGTGCAACTGATCCTGGACAGCTACGGTGCCGGCATCATCGTGCAGGGGCTCGACATCCGCCAGGCCGATCCACCTGCCGCAGTCGACGAATCCTTCAAGGACGTGTCTGCCGCGCAACAGGATGCGCAGCAATTCCTGAACCAGGCGCGCGCTTACTCGGAGCAGATTTCCGCGCAGGCGGACGGTGCCACTGCGCAGTTCGACAAGGTCTATGAGCAATATCGGCTGGCGCCCGTCGTGACCCGCAAGCGGATGTATCTGGAGACCATGGAATCCGTGCTGGCCAAAGTGGACAAGACCGTGCTCGAAGCGCAGGGTGTGCAGGCGTATCTGCCGCTGCCGGAGCTTCGCCGCAGGGCAGCACCGCTTCCCGAAGCCGCCGCATCTGTGCAGGGGCCCGCACGATGACCCGCAATCTCTATTTCGTCGGTGGCGGTATTCTGCTGCTGTTGTTGCTGCTTGCGGTGTCTGTTGTGAAGGTTCGCGAAGACCAGCAGGCCATCATCCTGCAACTCGGGCGCCCGATTGCGACGGTCAACACCTATCGCCCGAACGAGATTTTCGGCGAAACCGGTGCCGGCCTGATTCTGAAAACGCCTTTCTTGCAGAACACGATCTTCGTCGACAAACGTGTGATGTCGCTCGACATTCCGCCGCAGACCGTGTTGTCCACCGATCAGCTTCGCCTGGTGGTGGACGCATTCGCACGCTTCCGCATCGTCGACCCGCTGCGCATGTATCAGACCGTGCGCACCGAGGAGCGTCTGCAGGAGGAATTGTCCCGCATTCTGTCGTCCCGCCTTCGAAATGAGCTTGGAACGCAGCGTTTCGATGCCCTGCTGTCGCCCGAGCGCGGCGACATGATGCAATCCATCCAGAGTGCCGTGAACCAATCGGCGCAGGCCTATGGGGCTGAAATCATCGATGTGCGTATCAAGCGCGCCGATCTTCCGCCCGGAACTCCGCTGGAAGCAGCCTACGAGCGCATGCGGACCGCGCGCCAGCAGGAAGCGCTGACCATCCGCGCGCAGGGCGCCAAGGAGGCACAGATCGTTCGCGGCACCGCGGACGCCGAAGCTGCCCGTATCTACGCAGAGAGCTTCGGCAAGGATCCGGAGTTCTACGCCTTCTATCGCGCGATGCAGGCGTATCGGTCGACCTTTGCCGAGGGCAATTCGTCTGTCGTGCTTTCAACGGACAATGAATTCCTGCGTGAGTTTCAGGGCCGCCGCTAGCGCCGACAGCAAGCCGTGGACCGGCGGCGGAATGCTATTCAGCAGTGGTTCAAGCCCCTTCGGACTTTGAGGGGGCGAGAGGATGATCCTTTTTTCGAAAGAGCTGCACGTGACCGCCCACAACCTGACCGACAAAACCGCAACCCGCACAATTGCCACCAAGAGCAATTTTCTGATAGCCGGATTGAGTGCGGTGGTTGCCGCGACAATCGCCACCGCACTTCCTGTCGTTGCGCAAAGCAGCGCGCCTGTGGCCGCCGCGCAGCCCGCAGCCGCTCCGCCGGCTGTGGTACAGGCATTGCCTGCGCCGGTGGCAGCACCGATCGAAACCCTGGCGCCGCGCGGTGCGCCCGGCAGCTTTGCCGATCTGACCGCTCGCCTGCAGCCGGCGGTCGTCAATATCTCCACCACCCAGCGCGTCGAAGTCGGTCGCTTTCCGCGCTTTGGCGGCGGCAATGGCGGTGGCGGCGCAACCGGCCCGAACAGCCTGGAAGAGTTGTTTCGCCGCTTTCAGGAGCAGCAGGGCGAAGACGGCAGACCCGTCACCCGCGAGGCAACCTCGCTCGGTTCCGGCTTTGTAATTTCGGCGGATGGCTACATCGTCACCAACAACCATGTGATTTCCGGCCGCGACGGGCAGAATGCGGTCGACACCATCACCGTCACCCTTTCTGATCGCCGCGAATACAAGGCGCGTGTCATTGGCCGCGACAGCCTGTCCGATCTTGCGCTCCTGAAGGTGGACGGCCAGAATCTGCCTTATGTGCAGTTCGGCAATTCCCGGGGCACGCGCGTGGGCGATTGGGCCATTGCCATCGGCAATCCGTTCGGCCTCGGCGGCACCGTGACGGCTGGCATCGTTTCGGCACTGCACCGCAACATCACCGGCGGCGGCGCCTATGACCGCTACATCCAGACCGACGCTTCGATCAACCAGGGCAACAGCGGTGGGCCGCTGTTCGATCTGAATGGCAATGTCATCGGCGTGAACACCGCCATCTTCTCGCCCACCGGCGGCAATGTGGGGGTTGGATTTGCCATTCCTGCGGAGCTTGCCAAGCCGGTGATCGACCAGTTGCGCAATGGCGGCAAGGTGAAGCGCGGATACCTCGGCGTGCAAATCCAGCAGATGTCGCCGGCGATCGCTGCGTCACTCGGCCTGCCCAAAGACCGCGGCGAAATCGTGGCCGGCGTTGAATCGCGCGGACCGGCGCAGTCCGCCGGTGTGCAGCAGGGCGATGTCGTGATCCGTGTGGCCGGACAGGAGGTAACCCCGGATACCACATTGAGCTACATTGTCGCCAATACGCCTGTCGGCACCAGCGTCCCGATCGAGGTGGTCCGGGATGGCAAGCGGCTGACGCTCAATGCCCGCATTGTCGAGCGGCCTTCGGAAGCGGTGCTGATCGGCGGCAATGAGCGGGAGGAAACCGCCAAGGACAGCAAGCAAGGCACCCAGCCAGGCGCGGAAGCGGCGCAGAAATCGCTCGGCATCGGCCTGCAGGCGCTGTCGCCCGAAGTGCGGGCACAATTGCGTCTGCCCGAAAGTGTGAAGGGTGTGGTTATCGGCCGCGTCGACCCGTCTTCCAGTGCAGCGCAGGAAGGGCTGCAGCGCGGCGATGTGATCCTCTCCATCAATCAGCGCGCGGTGACGACGCCGCAGGAAGCGGCAGACACCGTGACAAGCGCGCGCAAGGCCGGTCGCGATACCGTTTTGCTGCTCGTGCAGCGGGGCAACAATCCAAGCCGCTTTGTCGGCGTCAAGGTCAATTAAGCGGGCGAAATGCCGCCGATGAACGGCTAGGCTTGTCTCGTTAAAGGGGAGCATCGGCACGCATGGGCGACAGCATTTTCATCGGCAAGGGCGAGGACGCCGAGCAATCGCTCGTCCTTCGCCGCGCGAATCGACATGGGCTGATTGCCGGCGCCACCGGCACCGGCAAGACTGTGACCCTCCAGGTGTTTGCCGAAGGGTTGAGCCGCGCCGGCGTGCCGGTGTTCATGGCCGATGTGAAGGGCGACTTGTCGGGCATGGCCATGGCAGGCTCCCCCACGGCCAAGGCGCACGAAAATCTTGCCCGACGCGCGGCCGAACTTGCGTTGACCGATTGGGCGTACACCGACAATCCGGTGGTGTTCTGGGATTTGTTCGGCGAGCAGGGGCACCCGGTCCGCACCACGGTTTCGGAAATGGGGCCTTTGCTGCTGGCCCGCCTGCTG
>JBBRKH010000253.1:0-3627 GCA_038217965.1 Sphingomonadales bacterium
GTAGAGTTCGCCCACGACTCTCATGCCCGGGCGTCGTCGTACGACAGCGAAGTCGAGGCGCGAATGGCGCGCGAGTTCGCGGCGCTGGCGATGCGGGCGAATCCGCCGGCCCGTTCGATCCCGAACGCGATACCATGACGGCAGACCTGATTGCGGCCTTTCGCGCCGCTGCCAAGCCGATTTTCGGCATATGCCGCGGTTTTCAGGAGCTGAACGTGGCATATGGCGGCACGCTGCGGCGCGACCTCGGCAAGCGCCACCATTCGCTGGAGGAGCGCGACCTGCCGACGATGTTTGCCCATCGGCACGAGGTCGCGTTGGCCCCCGATGGCAGGCTGGCTGCCGCCTACGGACGTGCGGGGTTGACCGTGAACTCCGTGCACTATCAGGGGGTTGACCGGCTGGGCGAGGGGCTGATCGTGGAGGCGACCGCACCCGATGCCATCGTGGAAGCGTTTTCCGCGCCCGCTGTGCTGGCCGTTCAGTGGCACCCCGAATGGGCCACCGATGAAGATCCCGACGCGCAGGCGCTGTTTGCCGCGTTCGGCGCCATGCTGCGCACCCGCTGATACGAACCCACAGGAGCCGCCCATGCCTGCCGCCTTGCGCAACCATGACATCGCCGAATTGCGCCGGCTGGATGTCGCCCACCATCTGCCCGCGCAGGCGGATTATGCGCTGATCGAAAGCCTGGGCGGCAGCCGCATCATCACCCGTGCCGATGGCTGCACCATCTGGGACGGCGACGGCCATGCCATCCTGGACGGCATGGCCGGGCTCTGGTGCGTCGCGGTCGGCTACGGGCGTGAAGAACTGGCGAAAGCTGCGTACGACCAGATGCTCGAACTTCCCTACTACAACAGCTTCTTCAAGACAGCGACGCCGCCGGCTGTTCTGCTGGCGGCGAAAATCGCGGACATTGCCGGCGGCGATCTGCGCCACGTCTTCTTCAACTCGTCCGGCTCCGAGGCGAACGACACGGTTTTCCGCATGGTGCGCCATTATTGGACAGTGAAGGGCGAACCCGGGCGCGACGTTTTCATCAGCCGCTGGAATGCCTACCACGGCACCACGGTCGCCGGCGCCTCGCTCGGCGGCATGAAGGGCATGCACGCGCAGGGCGGACTGCCGATTCCGGGCATCGAGCACGTGATGCAGCCCTATGGGTTTGCAGAAATGCTGCCGGGCGAAAGCGAGCAGGATTTCGCCGCCCGGGCGGCACAGGCGATCGAGGATCGCATCCTCGCGGTCGGCCCCGAACGGGTCGCCGCCTTTATCGGCGAGCCGGTGCAGGGCGCCGGCGGCGTCATCATCCCGCCGGCCGGATACTGGCCGCGCGTGGAGGCCATCTGCCGCAAGCATGGCATTTTGCTGGTGTGCGACGAGGTGATCACCGGCATCGGGCGGCTGGGGCACTGGTTCGGGCACCAGCATTACGGCATCAAGCCGGACATGATTGCAATGGCCAAGGGCCTGTCCTCAGGCTACCTGCCCATCTCCGCCGTCGCGGTCTCCACGGCCATTGTCGATGTGCTGAAAACCGGTGGCGATTTCATTCACGGCTTCACCTATTCCGGCCACCCGACCTGCGCTGCCGTCGCGCTCGCCAACCTTGCCATCATCGAGCGCGAGGGGCTGGTCGAACGCACCCGCACCGACACCGGCCCCTATCTCGCCAGCGCGCTGCAACGCCTTGCAGGGCATCCCCTCGTCGGCGAAGCCCGTTCTATCGGCCTGCTGGGTGCTGTGGAAATCGTCGCCGACCGCACCACCCGGGCACGCTTCGGAGGCAGGGAGGGCCTGGCCGGCCCGATCGTGCGCGACGCCTGCATCGAACGCGGCCTGATGGTTCGCGCCGTGCGCGACACCATCGTCATGTGCCCGCCGCTCATCGTGAGCCACGCCGAAATCGACCGGATCGTCGACACCATCGGCGACGCGCTGGACGCCAGCGCGAGCCAGCTTTCCGGGATGGTCTGATGCGCGTCGCCATATTCGGAACGAAAAGCTACGACCGCCAGTTCATGGATGCTGCAAACACCGGTTTCGGGCACCAGTTGACCTACCACCAGCCGCGTCTCGATGCCGACACTGTCGCGCTGGCGGCTGGCTACCCCGCCGTCTGCGTGTTTGTGAACGATGTGCTGGATGCGGCTGTGCTGGGAACATTGCACGCCGGCGGCACCCGCCTTGTTGCGCTGCGCTGCGCCGGCACCAACGCGGTCGATCTGCACGCGGCGGAAAAGCTCGGTATCGCCGTTGTCCGCGTGCCCGCCTATTCGCCGCACGCAGTGTCTGAATTCACCATCGGCCTGATGCTGGCACTGGAGCGCAACATTCCGCGCGCCTGGGCCCGCGTGCGGGACAACAATTTCGCCCTAGATGGACTTGTCGGACGCAACCTGCACGGCCGCACCATAGGCGTCGTCGGCACCGGGCAGATCGGCGGACTGGTTGCCCGCGCGCTCGCCCTCGGGTTCGGCTGCGCGGTGCTGGCCAGCGATCCCGCGCCCGATCCGGCACTGGCAGCGATCGGCGTGCGCTATGTGCCGCGCGAAACCCTGCTGCGCGAGGCGGACATCATCACCCTGCACTGCCCGCTCACCCCCGATACCCGCCACCTGATCAACGCCCGCACAATCGCCGACGCGCGCCCGCGCCTGTTCATCGTCAACACCAGCCGCGGCGCGCTCATCGATACCAGTGCGCTCATATCCGGGCTGAAAAGCCGCCGGATCGCCGCAGTGGCCCTCGACGTCTACGAACAGGAAGCGGACCTCTTCTTCGAAGACCTGTCGGCCGAAATCATCGATGACGATGTGTTCCAGCGCCTGCTCACCTTCCCCAACGTGCTGATAACCGGCCACCAGGCCTTCCTGACCGAGGAAGCGCTGACCGCGATTGCCGAGACGACACTGGCGAGCATCGCCGACGCGGAACGCGGCCACCCGCTGGCGAACGCTGTGGCGGCCAAACCGTCCGCACTCAAACAGTGATCGCCATCCCGCGATAGATGCGCGAGCGGTAGCGCGAATCCTCCGCGTCGGGCAGTGGTGCGCCCGTCAGCAACACAGCGCGGGCGAAGCGTTTTACCTCTTCCAGATGCTCTTCGAGGTTGCGCGGTTCTTCGGAGCGGACGCGGCGGGTGAGGTTCACCTGGTTGACGGGGACATCGTGGACGAGGCGTTCGTTTTCAACGGCGAGCGTTGCGGTGAAGGCGTGCAGGGTGGTTTTCACGAAGTTGGCGAGCGCGAACGCCGGGCCGGATTGCGCCATGGGAACGTCGGGGGAGACGAGGACCAGCTGCGTGCTGTCGTAGAGCGAGGCTTTGCGGGCGATGCGGAAATGGTGGGTGAGATTCGCGTCCACCATGGCCGAAAAACCTTCGGTGTCGAGGGCATTGCCCTCCTCGAACAGCTGGTCGGGCAGCGGGGTGAAGGGGGTCGAAACGATGGTTGTCGGGTTGCCCCAGGCGCTGAAGGCGGCATCCATGCAGGCGCCCATGTCGGTTTCGCACAGATGGAAGGCAATGCTGTCGGCTGGGAGATCGGACAGGGCCTCGCGCAAGGTGGCGGCGCCTTCGGGCGATTTCACCATCATGACGACCTTGCCGGCGTGGCATTTCTC
>JBBRKH010000254.1:0-3625 GCA_038217965.1 Sphingomonadales bacterium
CTCAGACCGCTGCCAACACCGGCTCGTCTGCCATGAGATGGTGGCCAATGGTTACGCGCGTTCCGGGCTGCGCATCCGAAACGATGATTCTGGCCTGCAACTGCTTTGCCAGTCTGGAGATCATCCGCGCGAGCAGCCCGACGAAAAAGCCAGTGAGGATGACCCCGAGCCAGGTTTAAGCCATGATTCCCCCCGCAAAGCAGCAAATTTTAGCGGCGGGCGAGGCGATCGGCAATGATGCGGATGGCGTGCGGGTTCCAGCCAAGGCCGGTGTGACTTCCCGGCACCACCAGATTCTCGACCAGCGGCCCGTGGCGGGCGCGCGCGGCTTCCGGATGCACAACCCCATCGCCGGCTGCGGCGATCGCGGTGAAATTCATCGATGGCAGCGCGCCCGGCTCCCAGTCGATCGGCGGCGCATCGATGGAATGGCCGGCCAGCCGCTCGTACAATTGCCACACATTGTTTGCTGTCAACTGCCCGGATACCGGTGAACCCAGAGTGATGACCTGCTGCGTCGCTTCCGGATAGCGGCGCGCAAGTTCCACGGCATACAGCCCACCGAGGCTCCAGCCGATCAGCGCGACCGGTTTGCCGGCTTCTGCCACACGCTCCAGAAAGCGGGCTTCCAGAGCTTCGAATACGCCGGGCCGCAGGCCGAAATTTCGCCCGCGCCCCCAGCCGGAGACCTTGTGGCCCACGGCGGACAGGCAGCCCCTGAGCGGTGCGGTTGCCCAGTCGCTGGACATGAAACCGGGCAACACGACAACGGCACGGGTCGGCCAGTGCGGCAGTTCGCGGATGAGATCGGCGCGCACCCGCTTGAACGCGGCCAGCTCGGCAAGCGCTCGTGCTTCGGCCACGAATGCCAGCCGGCCGGGCGCACCGCTTGCGGCAACGGGAAAATCTTCGGCCGGCGTGTCGAGCGCTGTCATCTCGTCACAATAGGGTGCGCGCGCGGCGCCGCAAGGCGCCGCGCGCAAACGCCACTGGCAGTATTTTGCGCGCTATGTGCCAAAAGTGCGTTGCCACCACCCCCGGCGCGGCGGTTGCGCCGGGTCTTCATTGCCGGCCTCGGCGACTTGCGCCGCCACTGGTCCTGCTTCTGCAACCGCATCGGCAACAGGGGCAGTTGCAGCCTTTGCCCTGGCACGCGATTTCGCCGGCGGTTTCGCTTCCACGACCGTCTCGACAGGAGCGTCTTCGGCCTTCGGTTTGCGGCCACGCTTCGGCTTGGCCGGTTCGTCATTCGGCTCGACCACCGCCGCTGCCGTTTCGGCCTCGGCAGTGTCGGCCACCACCGGCTGCTCCACTTCGATGGCGACAGCCTTCGCCCGGCTTCGCCGCCCCGGCTTGGCAATGGGCGCAGGGTCGGTTGCTTCGGGTGCGCCGGCGGTTTCCGCCGCTGCCTGCCCGAAATCGGCCACTGAATCGGCCGAGGAATCCGGCACGGAATTCGCCGGCTTCGCACCGCGCCTCCGCCGTGCAGGCCTGGTCTCAGCCGCTGCCTGCACGGGCTGGTCGTCTGCTGCGGGTGCATCGTCATCCGGTGCCTGCGGCTCGGTGCCGCCTGCTGCGCCGACTTCGCTGCTTCGCCCGCCGCGGCCACGCCGCCGCCGACGACGCTTGCGCGGTTCGCGGCCATCGTCGGCGCCGGTTTCCGGCCGCTCGCCCGATTCGCCGGTCTCGTCCGGGTCGGCAATACCCGGCTGGGCATCGGCTTGCTCGGCATCGTCGCGCGCTGCCCCGGCCCGATCATCGCGATCACGGCCGCGGCCACCCCGGCGGCGGCGTTTGCGCCGGCCGCCTTCACGGTCGCCCTCGGTGCGTTCGCCCCGATCGCCGCGCTCCTCGTTGCGCTCGCGTTCGCGTTCGCGGCGGTCTTCGCGATCCTCTTCGGTTTCGTCCTCGTCAGATTCGGGGAGATCGTCTTCCTCGTCCTCCTCGACCACGGTGCGGGTCTGGTTGCCGAAACCGGTGGACAGAGGCGGCCGCGACGGCGGCGGGCCATTGGAATCGATTGCCAGCCGCGCGCCGACCAGCTGGTCGTCGGGCATCACCTCGATGAGGATGCCGTATCGCTCTTCCAGTTCGGAAAGCTCGGTGCGCTTGCGGTTCAGCATATAGACGGCGACCGGGCGGTCGGCGCGCAGGCGGAACTGGCTGGCGCGGCCCTTGACCGCTTCTTCTTCCAGCAACCGAAGTGCGGCAAGCGCCGCGCTTGCCGGCGTGCGGACAAGGCCCGATCCGTCGCACATCGGGCAGACATGCGTTGACGCCTCCAGCATCCCGGTGCGCAGCCGCTGGCGGCTCATTTCCAGCAGCCCGAAGGCGGAAATGCGACCCACCTGGATGCGCGCGCGATCCTGCCGCAGCGCATCCTTCAGCGCGCGCTCGACCCGGCGGTTGTTGCTGTTGTTTTCCATGTCGATGAAATCGACGACGACAAGCCCCGCCATGTCGCGCAGGCGGAGCTGCCGCGCGACTTCTTCCGCTGCCTCGATGTTGGTCTTGAGCGCGGTTTCCTCGATGTTGTATTCCCGGGTCGAGCGGCCGGAGTTCACGTCGACCGCCACCAGCGCCTCGGTCGGATTGATGACGATGTAGCCGCCGGAACGCAGCTGCACGACCGGATTCATCATGGCGGCAAGCTGACCTTCCACCCCGGCCCGGTGGAACAGCGGCACCGGATCGGAATAGAGCTGCACCTTCTTTGCGTGGCTCGGCATCAGCATCTTCATGAAGGCGCGCGCCTGCTTGTAGCCAGCCTCGCCATCGACGTAGATTTCATCAATCTCGCGCGAATAAATGTCGCGGATGGCGCGCTTGATGAGGTCGGAATCCTCGTGGATCAGTGCCGGCGCGCTCGAGTGCATGGTCGTTTCGCGGATTTCGTCCCACAGCCGGGTCAGATAATCGAAATCGCGCTTGATCTCGGTGCGCGTGCGCTCGAGGCCCGCGGTGCGGACGATGGCGCCCATAGTGCCGGGCAGCGCCAAATCCTCCATGATCGCTTTCAGCCGCTTGCGATCGGCGGCGTTGGCGATCTTGCGGCTGATACCGCCGCCCTGAGCGGTGTTGGGCATCAGCACGCAATAGCGGCCAGCCAGCGAGATGTAGGTGGTGAGTGCCGCTCCCTTGTTGCCGCGCTCTTCCTTCACGACCTGCACCAGCATCACCTGGCGGCGGCGGATGACCTCCTGGATCTTGTAGCGGCGGCGCAGCGCCATGCGGCGGCGGCGCAGCGCATCGTTGCCGTCTTCCTCCGATCCGCCATGCTCTTCCGGTTGCGGTCGGGATGATGCATCCGCGCTGCTATCGTCGGCGCCTGCATCGGAGCCCGCTTCTGCGCCCATCTCCTGCTCCACATCCGAACCGATCTCCGGGGCGTCATCGCCCTCAGATGCGGCATCCGGCTGGGCAAAATCGTCCGATTCGTCGCTGTCGTCGAAATGTTCGTCGGTATCGTCGAAACTGCCGCCATGCTCGTCGATCAGGCGCTGTTCTTCGCGCAACAGCGCGTCGCGGTCTTCCTTCGGGATCTGGTAGTAATCCGGGTGGATTTCGGAAAAGGCGAGGAACCCGTGCCGGTTGCCGCCGTAGTCTATGAAAGCCGCCTGCAGCG
>JBBRKH010000255.1:0-3622 GCA_038217965.1 Sphingomonadales bacterium
GCTCTATGCCTCGTTCACCCAGGGCTTCAAATCGGGGGGCTTCAACGGGCGCGGCAATTCCACCGACACCATCGGCCCCTATGATCCGGAAACCGCGAACAGCTACGAAATGGGCCTGAAAAGCGACTGGGCAGACAACCGCGTGCGGGTCAATCTGGCTGGCTTCTACGTCGATTATCAGGACAAGCAGGAAGAAATCATCCGCACCAACCCGGCGACCGGCGCCACCATCACCATCGTCGACAATGCCGCCTCCGTGAAAATTTACGGTGTCGAGGCCGAATGGACGCTGATTCCGGTCACCGGGCTGACGCTGTCCGGAACCGCCGCCTACCTCAATGCCAAATACGGCGAGTTCGTCTTCAACGGCTTCGATGTCTCCGACTTCGTGAAGGTGCGCAACACACCCCGCTGGCAGCTCGGCTTCACCGGGCGCTACGAGGGCGCCATCACCGAGCAGGTGGGCTTCAACGCGCTGGCGAGCTATCGCTGGACCGACACCTACACCCCGCATCTGGGGCCGCGCTTCGATGGCGGTGGGCCATCGCCCCTGTTCAACGATCCGCGCGCAACGGTGGAAAGCCACGGCATCCTGGATGCATCGATCGGGCTGACCTTCGATCTCGGCAATGGCAACGAAGCGCAGCTCACCGCGTTCGGCAAGAACATCACCGACAAGGTGTTCTACAATTTCTTCGCGCCGGTTGCCAACCTGTGGAACATGTCGGGCGTCAGCCAGCGCCGGCAATGGGGGGTGCAGGCAGGCTTCCGCTTCTGAGGTCAGCGATGCCGGACGGCAGCCGGAAACCCCGCGCCGCCCGGCATGCCGACCGACAGGTCGCTCGACATGATCGCCGCTTCGCGCAGCAGCACATCGCGGGCATGGAGAATCGTCACGGCAGACGCCGATCGCTGGATAAACGGGATCGTCAGCGAGCCGACCGCCCAGCCGGTTTCACCGATAACGGGCGCGCCGATGTCCGTCACGCCAGACACCGAAAGGCTCGGGCCGCGATCGTGGCCATCCGCCGACACCTTCTGCAGCCGCGCCTCGAAACCCGCGGCATCGAAATCCGCATGCTCGGCGGCCAGCCGCGCCATGATCGCGGCGCGCTGCGCCGGCGATGCAAAGGCGCTGATCACCCGGCCCGACGTCGAATGGTCGATCCGCCGACGATAGCCCAGCCGCACCGCAAACCCGAGTTCGCCCGGCGCCTCCACCCGTGCAATAACAACGATCTGCGTGCCCGAAACAACCGCAAGATGGCAGGACTGGTCGAGCTCGTGGGCGACCTTTTCGATATGGCGCATGGCGGTGGCCACCAGATTGCGCGTCGGCGTCACATGCATCGCCATCTCGAACAGCCGGCTGCCGATTTCGAAACGGTCGCTGTCGGGGTTGCGCAGGATATAGCCGCGCCGCTCCAGCGCCACCAGCATGCGGAAGATCTCGCCCTTGGAGCGCGCCAGCTGATCGGCCACCTGGCCCATGGAAAGCGGCTCGGTCGCCAGCGACAGCAGCTCCAGTATGTCCAGCCCCTTGTCGAGCGCGGGCGCCGAATATTTGCCGCCGTCATCGGCCATCGGCATGTCCTTCCACACAGTTTCAGCACGGCTATGGCAAAATCGGCCGCCCGACGCCAATGGGATCGACAGGCAGCCTGCCTGCCGGTTCAGCCGTGCAGCCGCACCAGCGCCTTCAGGCTGTGGCGGCCGCTGATCAAGGCGAGCGCGGCAGGAAATTCCGCAAGCGGCACCGCCGTGCGCGGATCAAACCACAGCCCCGCATCAAGCCGGCCGGCCTCCAGCATGGCAATCACCGCATCATGCGCCTCCGCTTCACTATAGTCGCCCGGACCGTGGGCGCGGATGCCCTGCGCCGTCAGCGCCTTCAGATAGCCCAGCCGTTCGCCCAGATCCTCGATGCCATACAGGCCAACCGCACCGCCGGGCTTCAGCAGCGGCATCACCCGTTCCAGCCCGCCCCGATGCCCCACGGCATCGATGACGAGATCGAAGCCTCCCGGCACTGCTGCGCGCAGCGCATCCGCTGCGCCCACATCGCGATAATCGGCAAAGGCCGCCACCCCGGCCCGCGCTGCCTGCCCGGCCCAGTGCGGATTGCCCAGCATGGCAACCCGCTCCGCTCCCAGGATCCGGGCCAGAACCGCAAGGGAAAAGCCGTTGCCGCCAGACCCCAGCACCAGCACCGCAGCGCCCTGCGGCACCCCAAGCCGGCCGAGATAGCTGCAGGTCTCCCGCCAGGTGATCAGCATCGTCGCGGCCGCCGGATCGGTGCCGGGCGGCAGCGTGCGATTGATTGCAAACGCGCCCCATTCGCTCTCCGGCAGGCCATCGTCGCGCATAGCCGCAAAGTCGCGCGCCAGTCCCTGCTCCGCAAAGCCGCCCCAGAACGGCTGGCAGCCGTCCAGCTCCGGCGCGCCGGTCCGCGTTACCAGATCACCGATCCGCAGGTTGCGCACCTTCGCGCCCACCTCCACCACCCGGCCGATGCTTTCATGCCCCAGGATCAACGGATACCGGATTCCCGGAATCGGCAATTCGCCGGCAATCAGATGCCGGTCCGTTGCCGCGCACACGCTGCCGAAAAGCTGTTCGGTCAGCGCCTCGTAGGGGCCGGCAACCGGCGACGGCAGGTCGCGGACAACCAGGCGTCCCGGCGCTTCGACAATGGCGGCTTGCATGGCCATCACCGCTATACCGGGCCGGCGGCGGGCGTGCCGGCATATGGCCGCCCGAACGGCAAGGCGAAAGGCTCGTCGTGCGGGCGGAACGGCACCATGGCCGCGATGGCGTCCAGTTCGGCCAGCAGCCCGGCGGGCAGCGCCCCGCGCTCGATGGCGTCGGCGTTGGCATCCACTTCGGCTGGGCTTCGCGCCCCCATCAATATGCTGTGTATGCGCGGCTCGGAAAGCAGGAAGCGGATGGCGATTTCCGGCAGCGGCAATCCCGATCGCTCGACCAGCGCATAGAGCGCGCGAAACTGTTCGCGGCGCGGCTTCGACAGCCAGGTCGCGGTTTCCACCTCGGGCCAGACGGCGGCAAGCGCCCCTTGCTGCAAGGGTGACCCGGCAACCACGCCCACCGAGTGCGCCGCGGCCGCCGGCAGGATTTCGTGCCACGCCTCGCGCCACAACAGGCTGCTGTTGAAGGCGGTCAGCACCACGTCGAACTTGCCCGTGCGGATCAGGCGCGCCATGTCATAGGCAGTCGTGCCGCCCAGCCCCACATGCTTCACCCGCCCCTCGGCCTTCAGCGCGTCGATCACCTCCAGCACCGGGCCGGTGGCGCTGTCGAAATCCGTCCACCAGTCGAACTGGCGGCGGCGGTCAGGCTCGTGCACCATCAGGATGTCGATGGTCTCCCGCCCCAGCAGCCGGCAGCTGGTCTCGAAACTCTCGCGCAAGCCGGCGGCATCCCGTGCGTCGAACGGCTGCGGCCGCGCGCCGAGCTTGGTGGACAGGATCACCGGCGCGGGCAGGTGCGGCAAAATCCGGCCCAGCACGTCCTCGCTGTCCAGATACATGGGCGCCGTGTCGATATAGTTCACGCCGCGCTCGACCGCGCGCTGCACGGCCGCCAGCGCGCCTTCGAACGGCCC
>JBBRKH010000256.1:0-3612 GCA_038217965.1 Sphingomonadales bacterium
GGTTGCGGGCAGCCGACCCGGCCTTGCGGCACGGGAGGCAGAGAGTGCTGGCCTACCGGGAAACGCCGGGGCTGTTTGCCGTTGCAAGGCGCAATCCGCGCGGCGTCGACGAGCCGGTCCTGGACACCATCATTGCCTTCAACACATCTGACAAGCGCTTGATAGCGAATGTGGAAATCGATCCTCGGATCCTGTATTCCGGCAGTCGCATGGGCAATTGCGGCGATGTCATCGCGCCCGGCACGCTGGCGGTTGATATTCCGGCCTTCGGCACTCTGGTGTGCGCCGGCGTGACGGTGTTCACCCGATGAGCAGGGTGGCAGACACGATGCACACCATGACAGCCGATGCCAGCGCCGAACCATGGTGGAAGGGCGCGGTGATCTATCAGATCTACCCGCGCAGCTTTTGCGATTCCAATGGCGATGGCGTCGGCGATCTGCCGGGCATCACCGCCAGGCTCGATCACGTCGCATCATTGGGAGTTGATGCCATCTGGCTTAGCCCTTTCTTCACATCGCCTATGAAGGATTTTGGCTATGACATTGCAGATTATTGCAATGTAGATCCGGTTTTCGGAACCTTGAAGGAGTTCGACGCGCTGGTTGTCCGCGCGCATGCGCTGGGCCTCAAGGTGCTCATCGATCAGGTCTATGCCCACACCTCCGACGAGCACGTCTGGTTCCAGAGCAGCCGCACCAGCAGGCAAGGCGCGCATGCCGACTGGTATGTCTGGGCCGATCCGAAACCGGACGGGACTCCGCCAAGCAACTGGCAGTCGGTGTTCGGCGGCCCGGCCTGGACCTGGGATGCGCGGCGCAGGCAATATTATCTGCACAATTTTCTGAGCGCGCAGCCGCAGCTGAACGTGCACAACATGGCGGTGCAGGATGCCCTTCTGGCATCGGCGGCGTTCTGGCTCGATCGGGGTGTCGACGGTTTCCGGGTGGATGCCATCAACTTCACGATGCACGAACCGCTGCTGACCGACAATCCGCCGGCGCCTCCAGGCCCGCGCACCCGGCCGTTCGACTATCAGCAGAAGCTCTACAACCAGTCGCACCCGGATATCGTCAGCTTCCTGAAGCGGATTCGCGCGCTGATGGACAGCTACGGCGCCACCTTCAGCGTGGCGGAAGTCGGCGGGCCGGAGCCGATCTCCGAAATGCGGGCCTACACCGCCGACAACCGGCACCTGAACAGCGCGTACAGCTTTGCGTTTCTGTATACCGAACGCCTTTCGCCGCGGGTGATTGCCGCGGCGCTTTCGGAATGGCCGGATCGCCCTGGTATCGGCTGGCCGAGCTGGGCGCTGACCAACCATGATTCACCGCGCGGACTGTCGCGCTGGGCAGAGCCTGCGCATCGCGCTGCCTTTTCGCGACTGGCCATGGCCTTGCTGATGACATTGCGGGGAAATTGCTTTCTCTACTATGGCGAGGAGCTGGGGCTCACGCAGGTTGAAATCGGCTATGATGATCTGAAGGATCCGGAGGCGATCGCCAACTGGCCGCTGACATTGTCTCGCGATGGTGCGCGCACGCCGATGCCGTGGGAAGCGGATTCGCCCTATGCCGGTTTTTCCACGTCGCGGCCGTGGTTGCCGCTGGGTCCTGATCATCCTGCCCTCGCTGCGGATCGACAGAATGCCGATCCGGCTTCGTTGCTCAATCTGACGCGGCAGCTGGTGGCGGTGCGGCGCACGCAAAATGCGCTGCGGCTCGGTGATTTCGCGGTCGAGCAGGCCGACGATGTGCTTCTCGTTTTCAAGCGGACGCACGGCAACGAGCAGCTGCGCTGTCTGTTCAATTTCGGCGAGGCACCAATTGCGATCGACGCTGCCGGCGAGGTGGTGATTGCCGTGAACGGGGCGGATCTGCGCACGCTGCCTCCCTTTGGCGCACTGGTGCTGGCGGAGTAAGACGGACATGAAATTTCTCGCCGGCCTGCTGGCCATTTGTCTTGCCATTGCGGCCCATGCCGCACCGCTGAAAGTGGCGTCGCCCTCCGGCACGCTCGTGCTGCACGTCGATGTCAACGGCGAAGGGCGACCGGACTATTGGCTGACCCGCAGTGGCAAACCGGTGCTGGATCGCTCCCGGCTGGGGTTCATTCTGGCCGATGGCGCCAAGCTGGAACGCAATTTCAAGCTCTCGGAAGTGGCGCGCGGCAATGTCGATCAGACCTGGGAGCAGCCCTGGGGCGAGCGGCGTTTCGTGCGCGACCGGCACACGGAATTGCAGGTCGCATACGACGAGACAGGCGGATTGAAACGGCGGATGCTGGTGACCTTCCGGCTGTTCGATGACGGCCTCGGTTTCCGCTATTCGCTGCCCGCGCAGCCCAATCTGAAGCAGGCGCGCATTGTCGAGGAATTGACCGAATTCGCCGTAAGCGAGCCCGGCGAGGCCTGGTGGGTGCCGGGCGGCGAGTGGAACCGTTACGAGTATCTGACCAACCGCACGGCGATCGATCAGGTGGCGCAGGCACACACCGTGCTTTCGATGCGCACGAAATCGGGGGTGCATCTGGCGATACACGAGGCCGCGCTGGTCGACTATGCGGGCATGTGGCTGCGTCGTGTGGAAGGGCAGCGCTTCAAGGCGCGGCTGTCGCCGGCGGCCGATGGGCCGTCGGTGGTGCGCGACGTGCCGTTCGTGACGCCTTGGCGCGTGGTGCTGGTGGCGCCGGATGCCGCAGGGCTGGTTGCGGCTTCCGACATCATCTTGAACCTGAACGAGCCGAACAGGCTGGGCGACACCAGCTGGTTCCGGCCGCACAAATATGTCGGCGTATGGTGGGAAATGCACCTGAACACAGCCAGTTGGGCGTCTGGCGCGAAACATGGGGCAACCACGGCGAACACGAAGCGCTACATCGATTTTGCCGCAAGGCATGGCTTTCGCGGAGTGTTGGTGGAGGGCTGGAATGTCGGCTGGGACGGCGACTGGTTTGCCAACGGCGCCGATTTCAGCTTCACCAAAGCCTATCCTGATTTCGATATCGCAGCGCTTGCGACCTATGGGCTGAAAAAGGGCGTCCGCTTGATCGGGCATCATGAAACCTCGGCCAATATTGCCAACTACGAGCCGCAGCTCGCAGCCGGGCTCGATCTCTATCAGCGGCTGGGCATCGATAGCGTGAAGACCGGCTATGTGGCGGACGCCGGCGGCGTGCAGGCGCCGGGCAGCAAATTCGAATGGCATGATGGCCAGCGGATGAGCCGGCATCACCTGCTGGTCGTGACGGAAGCGGCCAAGCGGAAGATCGCGGTGAATCCGCATGAACCGATCAAGGACACCGGTCTCAGGCGGACCTATCCGAACTGGGTGACTCGCGAAGGTGCGCGGGGCATGGAATACAACGCCTGGGGCGATCCGAAAAACCCGCCCAGCCACGAAGTCGATCTGGTCTATACCCGAATGCTCGCCGGCCCGTTCGACTATACACCGGGCGTGCTGAGCCTTACCGGGCGTGGCGGATCGCCCATCCCGAGCACACTGGCGCGGCAGCTGGCGCTTTATGTGACGATCTATTCACCGATCCAGATGGCGGCCGATCTGCCCGAAAATTACGCGAAGCACATGGCGGCCTTCCAGTTCATCAAGGATG
>JBBRKH010000257.1:0-3582 GCA_038217965.1 Sphingomonadales bacterium
AATTGGTCAATCTGGTCGGCAATCCATCGATGCGGCGCAGATTGTTCACCCGCTTTTCCAGCAGAACATCGTCGCCCAGCTTGGCGGCATATTTCCTGAGCATCACCGCAGCCCGGTCGAAGGAGCAGACCATCAGCGTGATCCGCCCGTCGTCCAGCAGGTGCGCGGCGGTCTCGTTGCCGCTGCCCGAAAGGTCCAGATAGGCAACCTTGGTCGGCGAAATCACCCGCAGCGTGTCCATCCCCTTGGGGCTCAGGTTGATCCGTCCGTCCTTCGGCGCGGTCGCCACGAAATACACCGGCGCCGCTGCAAGCAACGCTTTATGCTTCGCGTCCAGCGCCGGGAAAAACTCCGCCATGGCGGTTCAGGCCGCGTCCACGCCGCGCGCCATCGCGACCACCCCGCCGCGCGCCACTTCCACCAGCCCGACTTCGCGCATCAGCGCGATGAACTGATCCACCTTCGACGTGGAGCCGGAAATCTCGAACACGAAGCTCTTCGTCGTGGTGTCCACCGGCCGGGCGCGGAAGATGTCCGCAATCCGCAGCGCCTCCACCCGTTTCTCGCCAACGCCGGCCACCTTCACCAGCGCCAGCTCCCGCTCGATATGCGGCCCAAGCTCGGACAAATCTGTCACCGAATGCACCGGCACCAGCCGATCAAGCTGCGCAACGATCTGGTCAACCACGGCAGGAGGGCCAGAGGTCACCAGGGTGATGCGCGAGACCGCATGGTCATCCGACACGTCGGCAACTGTCAGGCTTTCGATGTTGTAGCCACGCGAGGAAAACAAACCGGTTATCCGCCCGAGGACACCGGATTCATTGTCAACAAGGATCGAAAGCGTATGGCGCTCCGATGGCGCGATCGGAAACAGCGGCTTGGGTGCGCTCGCCATCAGACCAGCGCCTCCGCCGCCCGATCAACCTTGCCTGCCACCTGATCCGGCCCCAAAATCATCTCCACATGCGTCGCGCCTGATGGAATCATCGGGAAGCAGTTCGCCAGCTTCGCCACCCGGCAATCCACGAACACCGGCCCGTCATGCGCCAGCATCTCCTCGATCCCGGCATCCAGCTGGTCCAGCGTCTCGATCAAAATGCCCTTCCAGCCATAGGCCTCGGCCAGCTTCACGAAATCGGGCAGGCTGTCAGACCAGCTTTGCGAATAGCGGCCCTCATAGGTCAGGTCCTGCCATTGCCGCACCATTCCCATATATTCGTTGTTCAGCACAAACACCTTCACCGGCAGCCGGTATTGCGTTGCCGTGCCAAGCTCCTGAATGTTCATCTGGATGCTCGCCTCACCGGCAATATCAATCACCAGCGCTTTTGGATTGCCGATCTGCGCGCCGATGGCCGCCGGCAGGCCATAGCCCATGGTGCCCAGCCCGCCGCTGGTGAGCCATTTGTTCGGCGCTTCGAAGCCAAAATACTGCGCCGCCCACATCTGGTGCTGGCCCACTTCCGTGGTGATGATCGGCGCCTGCCGGTGCGTCAGCTCCCACAGTCGCTGCACTGCATGCTGCGGCTGGATTTCGCCGGGCTGCTGGTCATACGCCAGACAATCCCGCGACCGCCAGCCGGCGATCCGTGCCAGCCACTCGTCCGTGACAGCAGATTTCATGCCCCTGGCGCGCCACAGCTTCACCATGTCGTCCAGCACATGCCCGACATCGCCCTCGATGGTCAGGTCCACCCGCACCGTCTTGTTGAAGCTGGAGCGGTCGATATCGACATGGATTTTCTTGCTGTGTGGTGAGAAGCCATCCAGCCGGCCGGTCACCCGGTCGTCGAACCGTGCGCCCAGGCAGACCATCAGGTCGCACTGGTTCATCGCCATGTTCGCTTCATAGGTGCCGTGCATCCCGAGCATGCCCAGAAACTGCGGATCGGACGCCGGAAACGCACCCAGCCCCATCAGCGTCGAGGTGACGGGCGCCCTGGTCAGCCGCGCCAGTTCACGCAGCACCTGGGATGCACGCGGCCCGGCGTTGATGATGCCACCGCCGGTGTAGAAAATCGGCCGCTCGGCGACGCCAAGCATTTCGATCGCGGTCTCGATCGCTTTCAGATCGCCCTTGATCTTCGGCCGATAGGTCTTGTGAACGATGGCGCCGGGCTTCTGGTAGCGCGCTTTCGCCACCTGCACATCCTTCGGGATATCAACGACAACCGGCCCAGGCCGCCCGGCGGTCGCAATGTGAAACGCCTCGTGCAGGGTGTCGCCAAGCCTGGCCGTGTCCTTCACCAGATAATTGTGCTTCGAGCAATGCCGGGTGATGCCGACTGTATCGCACTCCTGGAATGCGTCGGTGCCGATGAGGTGCGTTGCCACCTGGCCCGTCAGCACCACGATGGGAATGGAATCCATCAACGCGTCGGTGATGCCGGTGACCGCGTTGGTGGCGCCCGGGCCGCTGGTGACCAGAACCACCCCGGGCCTGCCGGTTGAACGCGCATAGCCTTCGGCAGCATGCACCGCCGCTTGCTCATGTCGCACCAATATGTGCCGGATGCGCGTCTGCTTGAATATCGCGTCGTAGATGGGAAGCACAGCACCACCCGGATAGCCGAAAATCGTATCAACCCCCAGGTCGCACAGCGCCTGAACGATGATGTCTGCTCCGCTCAAATCGCGGCCGCTCATGGTAACGCTCCTGCTCGATCCCGGTTTCCCGGCCTGGAAGGGCGCGACATAGGCGGCAGACCATGGCCATGTCAATCATTTCATCGAACATTTATTGCATTATAATGAAATAAGCAGCAATATAATGTCGTCAGAGACTGACAATTTGTGCATTTCGTGCGGATTTATGCCGCCAACGGAGCCCGCCTCCGCCGCGCGGCAAATCCGATCATGCCGAAGCCGGCAATCATCATCCCCCAGCTTGCCGGCTCCGGAACGGCCACCAGCCCGGTGAACTTCGCAATCTCGTTTGCCAGCGCCAGATGCACGGACGAGGTTACGTGGATGCCATCGAAGCTCAGATAGCCGGTGCAATCGATATCCGGGCCGGGCAGTTCGCCGACCAGGCAAGGCGTCACGAAATCGAGATCGGCCGGCAGGCCGAATTGCGTCGGATCGGCCTGCAGCGCAATGAAGAAGTTGAAATAGCTGAACCGGTACAGATCGGCGGTCAGCGATGGCTCGATGAAATTCAGCGCTGCATCAAGCTGCGCCTGCAAAATCTGCCCTTCAATCTCGGTTGGATTCGGCACCCCGAGCAGCAGAATATACTTGGCGCCTGCAGCATTCAGAAAGCTCACGGCGCCCACCATGTTGTTGACATAGGCGGCTTGGTATTGCGCGATTGTCAGCCCTTCGGTGTCGCCGCTCTGAATGGCGTTCACATCGTTGTTGCCAAAGTTGATGATATAGAGCGCATCCGGATCGACGACGCCGCCGGTTGACGCCAGAAACATCCCGAACTGAGTTTGCAGGCCGGGAATGACGCCGAGCGAGACCACATCGTCAACCGCCGCCCGGGCGCCGCCAAAGGCAAAGTTGGTGCCGCCGGCAAGCGACGGCGCTGCCGGTGCGCCGAAATTCGCCCAGCCAAGCTGATCCGCCCAGGTGGGG
>JBBRKH010000258.1:0-3563 GCA_038217965.1 Sphingomonadales bacterium
CACCGGCGGTGCGCTCGAACCAGTGGAAATTGGCCAGCAGCGCTGCCGTGTCTAGATGCAGGCGAAGGGCTGCAGCGGCCATGGCAAGGGCCTACGGCAAAATCTGGTTGAGCTCGATGAAGGTGCCGTCGGGATCGAAGAAATTGCACCCCATCACCCGGATCGCCGGCCCGCCATTGCGCCCTTCGTAGGTCTGCAGGCGCGCCTCGGCAGTGAACTGCACGCCGGGAACCGCCTTTGCCATCGCGCAGCGCTTCACCGCATCATCGGTGTTGGTCACCAGCACATGACCGCCGGGCCCAAGCCGCCGGGGATAAGGCGCATCACTGTGCGGCAGCGGGGGATCGGTGTATTGCATCAGCCCAATCCAGCCCACCCAAGGGTCGTTGCCGTTCAGCAGCACCAGCCGTGTCATGTTGCCCGGAACTCCCGCCGGCAGCGCAATGCCGGATACCGCGATCTTCGCATCGTAATTCACCTTCAGTCCGAGCACATCGCGATATAGCGCCAGGCTGCGATCCATGTCGCGCACCAGGATGGTCAGCCTGCGGATGTCGGTTGGCACCCGTTCCTTTGGCGTTTCGACGCCGGCCGCAGTCTGCGGCTGCGCGGCCGTCGCCAGCATCAGCGCAGCAAGGCTTGCAACGATCTTCATACTGTTCTCCTGACCCTAGTCATCGGGGCCGAGCGAGGGGTCGAGATCGCGCGGCCTGACGAAACGCGTAAGCACCGCGCCACCTTCCCCCACATCTGCCCAGCGGTCGCCTGCAAACACCATCGTCGCCAGTGCCGCAGTCGGATACTTCAGCTCCGCTTCGGCCCTGATCGCATTGGGATGCCCTTCGGTTGCCAGCAGCACCATGTCTTCCAGCCCCGGATTGTGCCCGATCATCAGCAGATGCCCGACCGCATCGTCATGCTCCTGCACCAGCGCAAACAGGCTCGTGGCCGATGCCATGTATATGCGCTTTTCGAAGCCAGCCGGAAGGCGCATGCCCAGTCCCGCCTCCACGCCTTCGATGGTCTGCCGGATGCGAAGGGCGGGGGAGGCAATGATGGCGTCGAACGCCAGCCCCTCCTCCCGGAGAAACTGCCCTATGCGTTGCGCGGCGCGGCGCCCGCGGCCATTCAGTGGCCGGTCGAAATCCCGCTCCACCGGATCGTCCCAGCTGGATTTGGCATGGCGCAACAGGCTCAAGGTCTTCATGCGTCTGGCGGGTCCCCGGCGGCGTTGCCGGTTCCTAGGTGGTGCCTGGCAGCAGCGCAATCCCCGCTCCGTCCAAGAAATGCGCGTGTTTGTGCCGCTGCCTCTTCCAGCGTCACCCGCTGCACCGCCACGTCCGCTGGAAAGGCGCTCAGCAACCGCGATGGCACCGACGCCCCCAGCAGCACGAAAACGCCGCGGTCGTCGGAGCGCCGGATCAGCCGCCCGAACGCCTGTTGCAGGCGCTGCCGCACGAGACTGTCCTCGTAGGCACTGCCCCCGAACGCCGCGCGCCGGGCGCTCTGCAGCACGGTCGGGCGCGACCAGGGCACGCCTTCGAACACGATCAGCCGCAGCGAGTCGCCGGGCACATCCACGCCGTCACGAAGCGCATCGGTGCCGAACAGCGTTGCTTTGGGGTCGGCACGAAAAAGATCGACCAGCGTGCCGGTGTCCACCGCATCGACATGCTGGGCAAACAGCGGCAGCCCGGCCCGCGCCAGGCGGTCGGCAAGCCGCGCATGAACGGCCCGCAGCCGCGAAATGGCGGTGAACAGCCCCAGCGTGCCGCCGCCAGCCGCCTCGATCAACCGCGCATAGGCCAGCGCCAGCGAAGCGGTGTCGCGCGGCTGCGCATCGGTCACAATATAGACCCGCGCCTGCGCGGCATAGTCGAACGGGCTGCTGACCGCGAAGGTGCGCGGGGTCACACCCAGATAGCCCGCTCCTGCAGCGTCGCCGATGCGCTCGCCGAGCGTCGCCGAGGTCACCAGCACCCCGTGCGCCCGGGCAATCACGGCAGCTGCAAGGGGCTTCAGTGGATCGAGCCAATGGCGCATCACCCCGCAATCGATCTCACGCGCTTCGGCGCGCACCAGGGTGAACCAGTCGACGAAATCGGCTTCGGCCTCATGCCCCAGCCGCGCGAGCAGCTGGCCCCACGCCGCCAGCAGATCGATGCGCAACTGCAGGCCCGCGTCGGCAGCGGCAATCCGCGCGCACCCCGGCTGATCTAGCCAGTCCGGCTTTTCATCCGCCAGCGCGCGCAGCCGCAGCTGCAAGGCAAGCATTGCCGTCGCCAGTGTCGCCAATGCCCTGGCAACCGCATCCGCCGCTTCCAGCAGCCCCGGCAGCAGTGTCACGATTCCCGTTTCCAGCGAAAAGCCACGCTCCTCGTCGGTTGCCCTTGCCAGCACCTGCGTCCGCACCGCCGCCAGGAAATGCTCCATCGGTCCGTCCGGCTCCTGCGCCGCCAGCCGGCTCAGCCAGTCCGCTGACGGCAGGGCGCGCGCCGCCGCCAGCACCGCTTCCACGGCTTGCGCGCCTTCCGCATCATAGCTGGATACATCCAGCAGCCGCGCCGCGAGGCCCCGCCGTCGCCCGGACCGACCCGCCGGCCGGTCCGGCCCCAGCAACCATCGCCGCACCTCGATCGCTTCGCCGCCCGTGAGCGCGATGGAAAATGCCCCGTCGGCGGCTGCATGAAGATGATGCCCTTCGTCGAACACGATGCGCTCCAGCGTCTGGCCTTCGGCGCGCGCCCGCGCGGCGTTGGCCATCACCAGCGCATGGTTGGCGATCACCAGCGAAGCCTTCGCCCCGGCGCGGATGCTCGCCTCGATGAAGCAGCGGCGATAGTGCGGGCAGGCGGCATGGATGCATTCGCCGCGCCGGTCGGTCAGCGCGGGCAGCGCATTGCCGCGCCGGAACAGCCCCGGAAGCCAGCCGGGCAGGTCGCCGCCCACCATGTCACCGTCGGCGGAAAAGCGTGCCCAGCGCGCCACCAGTTCGGCAAACACGGCCTGCCGCCCGGCGAACGCCCCCTGCAGCGCATCCTCCAGATTGAGCAGGCAGAGATAATTCTCGCGTCCCTTGCGCACCACGACCTTGCCCGCTGCCACCATGTGCGGCAGGCTGACCGCCGTTTCCGCGCGCAACTGCCGCTGCAGGGCGCGGGTATAGGTGGAAAGCCACACCGCGCCCTTTGTTTCCCGCGCATAGAGGCTGGCCGGCGCCAGATAGCCAAGCGTCTTGCCGATGCCGGTGCCGGCTTCTGCGACGATCAGATTGGGCCCGTCCCGGCTTTCGCGCGGCTGAAAGGCGTGTGCAGCCGATTGCGCAAAATCCCGCTGCCCTTCGCGGGGCTCCCGGCGGTTGCCGGCCAGCGTGACAAGGCTCGCGTCGACCTCGGCAGGCTGCAGCACGCGCACCTTCGGCGCTGCGCGCGGCGGCGCCTCCTCCCATTCGGCGCGTGCTTCAAACAGCGAAGCAGCCTTTTGCGCTGGGGCCGGCATGTGCTGCCTCAGCACCGTCGCCCAGCTCCATCCGCGCCGGGCCAGGCGGTCCAGCGTGTCCCACG
>JBBRKH010000259.1:0-3560 GCA_038217965.1 Sphingomonadales bacterium
AACAGCCCCGCAGCCCGCGTTGAACTGGCGCTCTGAAAGCCCATCGCCGACAGGGCTTTTCCCGCCGCCTCGCGCTCCGCTATGGTGTCGGCCCAATCGGGAGGCACGCATGATAACGCTTTACACATCGCCAACACCCAACGGCTACAAGGTTTCCGTCGCGCTGGAAGAAATGGCGCTGCCCTACGAAGTCGTCTCCGTCGATCTGATGCAGGGCGAGCAGAAGCGCGACTGGTTCCTCAAACTCTCGCCCAACGGCCGCATACCGGCCATCGACGATGATGGATTCCCGGTCTTCGAATCCGGCGCCATACTCCTGTATCTGGCGGAAAAAACCGGCCTGCTCATGCCTTCCGACGCGCAGGGCAAAAGCCGCGTGACGCAGTGGCTGATGTTCCAGATGGGCGGCATCGGCCCGATGATGGGGCAGGCCAACGTGTTCTTCCGCTACTTCCCGGAACGCATCCAGCCGGCGATAGACCGCTACCACGGCGAAGTCCGCCGGCTGTTCGGCGTGCTGGACAATCACCTGGCGGATCATGAGTATCTCGCCGGCGATTACAGCATCGCCGACATCGCCAACTGGTGCTGGACGCGCACCGCCAAATGGTCGGGCGTGGACAGCGAACCCTTCACGCACCTCCGCCGCTGGCAGGGCCAGATCGCCGAGCGCCCCGCCGCGCTGAAAGGCATCACCGTCCCCGAAGACGCCGGCGCCAAGATGAAGGACGGCGACGCGGAGCGCAAATTCTCGGAAAACGCCCGCACGATAGTCGAAACCGGCAAATCCTGACCCTCTGCCTCGCGGGAAAGGGCGATCAGGGCTGGCGCGAGAGGTGACCAGCACGCGGGACGATCGGCAGCCCCTGTCACCCAAAAACCCCGTCATGAATTCGAAACACCACCGCAACCCGCCCGTCACGCCTTAGCCACACCCGCGCAATGCTGCGCTGCCACATGGCCCCTGTCTCGCCACCCGCGACAACAGAGGACACCCCCATGCGCCCCATGCGATTGAAGACCACCCGCGCCGCACTCCTTGCCTGCGCCGCCTTCGCCTCCGGCGCCCACGCCCAGGCGATCGATATCGCCGCGCCCGAAGCCGTCGAAGACATCATCATCTTCGGTCGCGGCGAAACCCGCCAGGTCAGCGAAATCGCGCAATCCGATCTTCTGCTGCAGGCGCCTGGCACCAGCGCGCTGAAGGCCATCGAGAAGCTCCCCGGAGTCAATTTCCAGTCCGCCGATCCGTTCGGCGCCTATGAATGGTCCACCCGCATCAGCCTGCGCGGCTTCAACCAGAACCAGCTCGGCTTCACCCTTGATGGCATCCCGCTCGGCGACATGAGCTATGGCAACACCAACGGCCTGCACATCAGCCGCGCCATCATCTCCGACAACATCGGCACCACGCGCGTCAGCCAGGGCGCCGGCGCGCTGAGCACGGCAAGCTCCTCCAACCTCGGCGGCACGATCGAATTCCTCTCGCGTGATCCGGCACCGGATTTTGGCCTGTCGGTCAACGGCACCTACGGCTCGTCCGACACCGTCCGCGCCTTTGCCCGCATAGAAACCGGCGATGTCGGCGCGGTCCGTGCATCGCTTTCCTATGGCTATCTGAATGCGGGCAAATGGAAGGGCGAGGGCGTTCAGCGCCACCACCAGGTCAATTTCAAGGCCGTCGCAGACCTTGGCGAAACCGCCACCCTCACAGGCTTTGTCAACTTTTCCGATCGCCGCGAACAGGATTATCAGGATCTCTCGCTCGAAATGATCGGCCGTCTGGGCTACAAGTGGGACAATTTCAATCCCGACTGGGCACGCGCCGTCGTCGTCGCCAGAGTCTTTCAGGCTGGCGGCAGCATCTTCCCCGCTCCGATCCGCACGGTGGACGATGCCTATTTCGACGCGTCCGGCTTGCGCCGCGATTGGTTGGCGGGGGTGAAGCTCGCCGCCGATATCTCCAGCAATTTCACCGCATCGGTGCAGCCCTATTATCACAACAACACGGGCCAGGGCATCTGGTTCACCCCCTATGTGCCCACCCCCGGTGGCGCGCCGATCTCGGTTCGCACCACCGAATACAGCATCAAGCGCTTCGGCATCGTGTCGGATTTCCAGCTGACGCTGGGTCGGCACCTGGTTTCCGCCGGCTTCTGGGTGGAAAACAACGACTTCACGCAAGGCCGCCGCTTTTACGGGCTGGACGATGCGGCTGCCCCCTCGCGCCGCGCACTGAGCTTCAAGGAAGACCCGTTCTTCACCCAGTGGCGATTCGATTTCAACACCGAAACCTTGCAGATTCACCTGCAAGACCGCTTCGAGCTATCGGACGCCTTCACCATCACCGCCGGGTTTAAGGGGCAATCGGTGCGCAACAGCTCGCAGCGGCTCGTGCCGGGCATATCGCCCGCCGCCGGCAACATCCAGAATGCCGACTGGTTCCTGCCGCAGGTCGGCGCCGTCTACAGCCTGTCCGGCGGCAACGAACTGTTTGCCAGCTACACCGAAAACCGCCGCGCCTTCACGTCCGCTGCCACCAGCGGGCCATTCTCGACCACGCAGCTCGGGTTCGACGCGATCCGCTCCACGCTCAAGCCGGAAAGCTCGAAAACCATAGAAGGCGGTTTCCGCTTCGGCGTCGGCCCGGTGCAGGGCGTTCTGGCCGGCTATTATGTCGATTTCTCCAACCGCCTGCTCGGCATCACTTCGGGCGCCGGGATCGTCGGCAATCCGGTGGTGCTGCAGAACGTCGGCTCGGTGCGCTCTGTTGGCTTCGAGGCCGGCGCCAACTGGCGCATTTCCGGCCCGCTCGGACTGTTCGCCAGCTACAGCTACAATGATTCCAAATATCAGGACGACGTCGTGAACAGCGCCGGCGTGGTGCTGGCCGCGATCGAGGGCAAGCGCACGGTCGACACGCCGCAGCACCTGGCCAAAGCGGAACTCGTCTACGATGCCCGCTCCGGCCCGTTCGGCCGCGCCGGGATCACCTACATGTCGCGCCGCTATTTCACCTACACCAACGACCAGTCGGTGCCGGGGCGCGCCCTGGTCGACGCGAGCGCCGGCTGGCGCTTTGCCGACACCGGCAGCTTCGTCGACGGCTTCTCGGTGCAGGTCAGCGTCACCAACCTGACCGACAAGGAGTATGTCGCGACCATCGGCTCCAATGGCTTCGGCAACAGCGGCGACAACCAGACCCTGCTGGCCGGCGCGCCGCGCCAATGGTTCGCCACCGTCCGCAAGGATTTCTGAACCCCCTCCCCTTCAGGGGCGAGAATCGCGAGCACGGAGAGGGGCAAATGCGGGCAGGGAGCGCGGGGGGCAGGAACGAGCCTTTCGCCGTCCCTCTCGCAATCTGGCATCGCGCTGACCACAACCCGTCGGCCCCTGGCGGAACGGCGCAAGCGCTTGCTGCGCGCCGGCCAGCAGGCCGAGCTCGATGAGTCTTCCGCATCGAGCCTTGGCACAAGTGTCACAAAACCATCGTAGTGCCTGCTCCATGCCCCTGCCCCGCTTTGCAATCCCGCTCGCCATCGTGCTGCTTTTCGGCAATT
>JBBRKH010000260.1:0-3542 GCA_038217965.1 Sphingomonadales bacterium
GACCAGCGTGAAGCGGGTGAGCGTGTCCACCTTTTCGAGGCCGACGGGTGGCTCTTCTTCCCATGTGATGTTGAATGCGACGCGGGCGGACAGCGCGCCGAAGATCTTGGCGGTCAGTGCCGTCGTGTTGGTTAGCGAACCATTGCCTTCAATGAAGACCGCGGTGTCGTTGGAGAGATCCATCGCATCGGACAGCTTCCAGAGGAAGCCGGAGCTGCCGCGCACGGCAAAGCTGTTTTCGTTGAAATCGACAAAGCGGGTTTGCCGCAACGCCGGGCCGCCCTCGACGCTCCATTTGAACCCCGGGCGGTCGATCACTATGTAGCCGATGCCAACCGATTCGACGAACCGGCGGTTGATTCCGGCCTGGCGATTGCGCTCGTACTCGAAGCGGCCATAGGCATAGGCGCGGTCGGACAGTTTCCAGTCGAGCTGGTAACCGGCGAGGATTCGTTCCTGGCTGGTGATTCCGTTGCTTTTCTGGATGTCGGCGGCTGCGTTCAGCTTGTGCCGGATGGTCAGCCCATCCTTTTCCAGCGCTAGGCCAGCCGCGAAGGTGCGGGTGTCGCTGTTGCCGGTAGCCAGCGATGCGCCCAGCTCTCCCGAACCGGACCAGTTGTCCAGCATCCCGGCATCCGCGAGTTTGGCCTCGCGCGCTGCGACCTGCTCGGCCGAAATGGCCGCGACGATGGCATCGATTTCGCTGTCAGAGCCCTTGTTGGTTTCCTTGGCGATCCCGACCACCGCGTCTGTTTTGGCTTTGTCGCCGGAGCGGGCAGCGGCTTCCACCATCGCCTTGACCGCCGGCGGCAGCGCGGCGGCTGCCGGAGTCGCGGCAAGAAGCAGCGTTGCCAGAATGGCCCTTTTCATGATGTCCCCCACGCGTGAATGTTCGCGATGACATTGGCACAAATGGACCAAGCAAAAAGTCTGGAATTGCACAATGTCCCCTTTTTCGGCCGCGCGGGCCTCGCCTTGGCGGCCAAGACTTGGCGCAGGTGTTCGGGGCGCTTCAGTTCGGCAGGCTTTCCCCGCGCATGCGGTCTGCCGAAACGACGAGGCTCGGCGCCCTGAGGCCGGTCACCAGCTCCGCCAGATGCTTCAGATCGTCGATCTCCACGTCCATGACGAAGCGATGGTGCGCGCGGTCGCGGTCGCGCAACTGGAGGTTGACGATGTTGGCCCCCTGCTGCGCCAGAATGGATGTCACCTGGGCCAGTGCGCCCGGCTCGTTCATCACCACGACTTCGATGCGCGCCGTGCCGGATGCCACATCGGGCGCCCATTTCAGATCGACCCATTCGGCATCTTCGGCAACCGCCAGGCGCGGGCAATCGATGGTGTGCACCTGCACGCCTATGCCGGCCTGTCTCAGCCCGACGATGCGGTCGCCTGGGATCGGCATGCAGCAGCTCGCCATTTCCATGCCGCCGACGTGGCTTTCGCCGTCCACCAGAATGGCACCCTGTGCCGACACCGGCGGCTGCTTGCGACGGGCGCGACGCTTGGCTCCGCTGCCGGGGACCAGCGCCTCCATCACCTGCGCCTCGGCCAGCGTCTGCCTGGCCAGCGCCAGAAACAGCGCCGACTGATCCGGCAGCTTCAGGCGCCCCAGGGCGGAGGAAATCGCCGCTGCCGACAGCGAAATCTTTAGCCGGCGGACGATGTCGTCGAACAGCGCCTCGCCGGTCTTCAGCATGGCCGCCCGCTCGCGGTGGCGCTGGTGCCGGCGCACGGCGGCGCGAGCCTTTGCGGTCACCACAAAACTGTCCCACGCAGGGTCCGGCGTTTGTGCCGACGAGTGCAGGATTTCCACCTGGTCGCCATTGGCGAGGCTGGTGCGCAGCGGCACCACCTGGCCGTTCACCCGCGCGCCGACGCAGGTGTCGCCCAAATTTGTGTGCACAGCATAGGCGAAATCGACCGGCGTCGATCCACTCGGCAGCTGGATCAGCTCGCCCTTGGGGGTGAAGCAGAACAGCTGATCCTGGAACATCGCCATGCGGGTGTGCTCGAAGACCTCCTCCGGGCTTTGCGCATGTTCGAGGATTTCGATGAGGTCGGTGAGCCAAGGGTAGGCGATTCCGGCATCGCCCTCGCGTTGCTTGTAGGCCCAGTGAGCCGCCATGCCGAATTCCGCCTGCGCGTGCATTTCGGTGTCGCGGATCTGCACTTCGATGCGAAGGCGGGCGCGGTCCAGCAGCGTGGTGTGCAGGCTGCGGTAGCCGTTGCGCTTGGGGGTGCTGATGTAATCCTTGAAGCGCCCCGGCAGCATCGGCCAGCGGCGGTGCAGCGCGCCGAGCGCCCGGTAGCAATCTTCCGGCGATTTCGTGATGACGCGGAATGCCATCACGTCGGACACCTTCTCGAATGCGACGTGGCGCTGCTGCATCTTGCGGAAGATGGACCAGGGCCGCTTTTCCCGGCCTTTTACGTCCTCCACGGCAATTCCGGCCGTCTCCAGCGTCAGCCGGATGCCGCTTTCGATGCGTTTGACGGTGTCGCCGCCTCCGGCGCGCAGGTTGGCCAGCCGCCTGGTGATCGATTCGTAGGCCTCCGGCTCCAGCTCGGCAAAGGCCAGCTCCTTCAGCTCGTCCATGAAGCCGTACATGCCGATGCGCTCGGCGAGCGGGGCGTAGATGTCCATTGTCTCGCGGGCGATGCGGCGGCGTTTCTCCGGGTTTTTCAGATGCTTCAGAGTCCGCATGTTGTGCAGGCGATCGGCAAGCTTCACCAGCAGGACGCGGATATCATCGGACATGGCGAGCAGGAAACGGCGCAAATTTTCCGCCGCGCGCTCGGTGTCGCTTTGGGCCTCGATGCGGCTCAGCTTGGTGACGCCGTCGACCAGCCGGGCAACATTGCTGCCGAACAGCCGCTGGATATCCTCTGGTGTGGCAACGGTGTCTTCGATGGTGTCGTGCAGGATTCCGGTGGCGATCGTTTCGTCGTCCAGCCCCAGATCGGTCAGGATGCCGGCGACTTCGATGGGGTGCGAAAAATAGGGATCGCCGGATGCGCGCAGCTGGCTGCCATGCGCCTTCATCGAAAACACATAGGCGCGGTTCAGGAGGTCCTCGTCCGCGTCAGGGTCGTAGGCCTTGACCCGCTCTACAAGTTCATATTGGCGCAGCATCGCTGGCCACTATGTAGCGCGCGCACTCAGATGAAAGAAGATTCTGCGCCGGGCCGCCTGCGGCATAGTCCGCATGCAAAGAGAAAGGGTGACGGGAGGTATGCGGCCAGGGCGCGCCGCCGGTCGTGCAAGAAGGGCGGGATTTGGCCCCGCCCCCGATTCAAGTCCGGCGCTGCCAACGAATGGCAGCCGCATTCACTCGTAATCCGGACCGAGATTCTGATTGCGCGGCGGCGCAGCGGCTGTCAGGCGCAACGCCTCCGCCGAAGCCGCCAGCGAGCCGAGTTCATCGGCCACATCATCTTCGTCGATATGCACCTTCTGCAGATCGGTGATGATGCGATCCACCAGCGCGTCGGGCGACACGGTTGCCTCGGCGATTTCACGCAGCGCAACGACCGGGTTC
>JBBRKH010000261.1:0-3527 GCA_038217965.1 Sphingomonadales bacterium
GTCGTGATGGTGGGCATCCCACACCAGCCACAGCCAGACGGCGCCCAGCACGAAGCCTGCCGCCAGCATCCAGGCCGGCATGGTGGGCCACCAGGGCCCGAGTTTCAGCAGGATGAGGCTGGAGGGCACCATCAGCGCCCACGCGGTGCGCGGGCCCATGTCGGTTATCACCAGCAGTTTCAACAGGATAAGACGCTCCGGCACGGTATACACTTCGCGCTTGCGAAAATGCTGGCCAAGAATGAACACGCCGAGATCGGCGCCCAGCCAGAAGACGAGCAGCAGCACATGGAACCAGACCAGCGTTGGATAGACGAGCGCCCAATCCATCATGTGCCCTCGAAGATGGCGACATGGAAGCTGCCGGCCCCATCCCGCAGCGGCTTGATGCGGGATTGATATTCGTCGCTGTTCCAGAAGGCCTGTGCGGCGGCGCGGTCGGGGAATTCGGCGCACACGGCCGCCCTGCCATCCCAGTTTTCCAGATTTTCGGCAGGCCGGCCGACGAAGATGTAGCGCCCGCCGTGGCGGGGATAGAGGCCGGACGCGTGCAGCGCTGCATTGTAGGCCTGCATCTTGGCCGGATCGGTGACCGTGGCTGTCACGAGGAGATAGGCTGGCATGCGTGGCCTCTCGAATTTGAGCTGAACGACGGCCCTGCCCCGTTCCCTTTGCAACTGTGGCTGCAAAGCACTGTTGCCAGAGCGCGGGTTTTGGCACAAGTTGTCCGGACAATTGGCTGGCACGGCAAAAAGCGGGCATACCCGCGGCAGGTTTCAGGGTTTGTGTCCGGAGCGGGATGCTCCGGAGCAATGCAGGGAGTGCAGGCATGAAGGCGATTTTTCTGGGGACGATTGCAGCGCTGGGATTGTCCGCGCCGGCAGCAGCACAACAACAGGCAGCGCAGGCGGCGCAGGTTTCGACCGGGCTGGACGAGATCATCGTGACGGCGCAGCGGCGGCGGGAATCGGTGCAGGATGTGCCGATCGCGGTGTCGGCCTTTTCCGCCGAAAGCCTGGAATCGAAGGGCATCACCAACACGCTGGGATTGGTCGGCCAGATTCCCAACATGTTCGGCTCCAACAACACCGGGCTCGGATCGGCAAACGCCTATTACATTCGCGGTCTTGGCAACACGGAGACGATCGCGACCTTCGATCCTCCCGTCGGCACCTATGTCGACGATATCTATATGAGCCGGCAGAACGGCAACAATTTCAGCTTCTTCGATGTGGAGCGCGTGGAAGTGCTGCGCGGGCCGCAGGGCACATTGTTCGGCCGCAACACCACCGGCGGCGCGGTGAATGTCGTGATGAAGCGCCCCGGAGACGAGCTCTCCGGCTTTGCCGAAGTGGGCTACGGCAGCAACAGCCGCTGGTTGGTGCGCGGCTCGGTCGACTTGCCGATGAGCGAGATGGTGCAGTTCAAGCTGTCGGGTTACTTCAACGACGACGACGGCTATGCGAAGAACACGACGACGGGCGAACGGCTGAACGACAGCGACATGGCCGGCTTGCGGCTTGGCGTGCAACTGAAACCGACCGACCGACTGACCTGGAACGGCTCGCTCGCCTATATGGAAAATTCCGGCGAGAATCTGATCAATTTCGAATGTGACCCGCGCAATCCGACCGACTGCGGCGGCCGCTTCGCCACGACCGGCATGGTGCAGACAAGACCGCTGGGCGGCGGCGCGCTCTACACCCTGCCGGTGACCGGCCGGAAGGCGAATTTCCCGCTGGGCAACGAAGTGGAAACGCTGCTGTTCACATCAAACATCGAATGGCAGGGCGCCAACCACAGGCTGAGCCTTATCACCGGCATCATCGACATGAGCCAGGATTTCGCGCTCGACTTTGCCGACGGGCGCGGGCTGCCGAATGTCGCAGTGGTCAACCCCGCGGTGCGCGGCTTCCGCAACGGCGGCTTCGGCATATTGAACGCCGGCGAACACAGCCAGTTCACCCAGGAGGTGAAGCTGAACGGCACCCTCATGGATGCGCGATTGACCTATGTGGTGGGCGCCTATTTCTACGATGAAAGCAACACCACCGATTTTGCCGACCTGTTCACCGTCGATGTCGGCTCGCCAAACGGTTTTCCGCTCCTTCTGGCAGACCGCAATTTGCGCAACACGACGAAGGCAACTGCCGGCTATGCGCAGTTTGACTTCGCCTTTTCCGATGCCTTCACCGCGACCGCCGGCATCCGCTACACCGATGAGACGAAAACCTTCTCCATCGCGGACAATCGGTCGATCTGCGTCGGCAGCATTGCCATCGGGTGCCTGAACAACAATCTGGTGGCGTCGAGTGGCGTGTCGATACCGCTCAGACAGGAAGCCAAGATCTGGACGCCGCGCTTTGCGTTGAATTTCAAACCGAACGACGATGTTCTGCTGTTTGCGAGCGCTACCAAGGGCTTCAAATCCGGCGGTTGGAACGCGCGCGGCACCCGGCGAGACCAGCTCTTGCCGTTCGATCCGGAAATCGTGTGGAGCTATGAAGCGGGGGTGAAATCCGAATGGCTGGACAGCAGGTTGCGAGCAAACCTGACGGCCTTTTTCCTCGATACCAAGGCCTTGCAGACGCCATCTGCTTTTGTCGATCCGGTCACCGGCGGGGTGACCTTCATCACCCAGAATTTTGCCGACTATGAAAACAAGGGGCTGGAGCTGGAGCTGACGGCGGCGCCGATCGATGGTCTCAACCTGTATCTGAACATCGGCTTCCAGGACGACAAGTACAAGGTTCAAAACACGCTTTTGCCCAACCAATATGGCGTAAAGGCCGTCGCGAAGCAGCAGGCGGACTGCAAGGCGCAGCTAGCCGCTGGCCGCATTCCGCTTGCCAGCGGCGCCCGCAATGCGCCGGATTGCGCAGCCGGCATTGTCACCTCAAGAGGCGACATCGCAACGCCGGTGCGCACCCCGGACTGGACGCTGGCGTTCGGCGGCAGCTACGATGTTCCGCTGGCGTCGGCGGGCGTCATCCTGGCGCCGGCGGTGAACGTGACTTACCGGTCCAGCCTGGAAACGGGAACGGCGAACGCCACCATCTTCACCGGCGCCTCGCCCCCCGCGTTCGATGGCACGGTGTTTCCGAACAACCCGTTCAACGGCAGCGCCATCACCGGATCGCAGACCGCGGCGCATTTCCTGGTGAACGCCTCGCTTTCGATGCGCACCGAAGATGGCAACTGGCTGGTGAGCATCGAATGCGACAATTGCTTCGACGAAGCCTATTCGCAGTCCAGCCTGGTGAATTACAACTATCTCAATCCGCCGCGGACCTGGCTGCTGCGGGCGCGACGGAAGTTCTGATGTGACGGACAAGGCAGCGGCACCCGGCGCCGCGGGGGAGTTTACGCGCGGCAGGAAGGTGCTGCTTGCCTGCATGGTGGGGGTAGCGTGCGGCGCGTCGCCCATCCCCTACAATGTGCTGCCGATCGTGATCGGGCCAATCATCGCCGAGTTCGGCTGGGGGCGCGGCGAAATTCTGCTCGGCCTCACAATCTTCGGCATCATT
>JBBRKH010000262.1:0-3519 GCA_038217965.1 Sphingomonadales bacterium
GGTGGCGATCCCGACGATTTTCAGGACATGATTGCGGCGGGCGTTGTGACAGTGGCTGCCGACGGCACGATTGCGCCGCGCGATGCGCGCATATTGCAGTTGCTGAACGATGCGACGCGAATCGGCTTCACCCGCGAGCGCGGCTATGCGGGCGACTCCATGGCGCGGCTCGCCGATGTGATGCACAGCCTCGCCGATCTGGAGCTGCGCGAATTCTTCGCACGCGTGGCACCGCATGTGGGCGATCTGGAAGCCGCAGACATGGCCGAGCGCGGTATCGGCATCCTCAATCAGCTGATGGCCGAGATGTTCACGCGCGAAGTGCTGGCGATACTGGCGGAGCGGCGAAGGGTGGCCAACGACAATCGCGCACTCGACGCCGGCCGGCGCGCGGAGTGAGCAGGCCCCCCGGCACACATGTGCGCTACGACCTCTCCACAGCGGCTCCTGCGGCCTATCGCGGGATAGCGGTCGAGCTTTTTCGCTGGGTCTGCCGGCTGTTGCTGTTTGTCGGTCGGTGGAGGATTGTCGGCGACTGGCCGCCGCACACCAAGATGGTGGTGATTGCCGCGCCGCACACATCGAACTGGGATGGCATCTGGATGCTGGCCACGGCGGGATGCTACCGCATCCGGCTGCGCTGGATGGGGAAGAAGAGCCTGACCGAAGGGCCGTTCGGCTGGTTTGTAAAATGGGCGGGGTGCGTGCCGATCGATCGCAGCAAAAGCAACGATGTTGTGCAAGCAATGGCCGAAGCCTTCGCGGAAGCGGACACCATGCTGCTGGCGGTGCCGCCGGAAGGCACGCGGGCGATGACGCGGGAGTGGAAATCCGGATTTTACCACATCGCGCGGCTGGCGGGCGTGCCGATCATGATGGCGGTGATGGATTATCGCACCCGGACGGTGCGGATCAGCGGCGAATACTGGCCGACCGCCGACTACGCCGGCGATGTGGCACAGATACAGACGCACTATGTCGATGCGGTGGGCAAGCATGAGGAAAAATTTGCGGTGACCGCCTAGGGCATGTGCAAGACGACTGCCTGCAGCCATTCGGCCCGATAAGTGAGACCGGAAAGAGCCAGACCGATTTCACCCGAAGTGTCCCGCTTCAGGTCTTTGTTGGCGAGCAGGATTCAGCTTCTGAATGGCCTCGCGCAAGCGCGACTCCATCCAGTACCATCCTGACCCTAGAATTCGCCCGAGACGGTGAGGGCGGGGCCGGATGCGGGCAGTGCGTTGCCTGCCATGCGGAAACGGTAGTCTATCTGCGCCGAAAAGGGCCAGGGTTTGATGGCGATTCGGGTGCTGGGGCCAATGTCGAAGCGTGTGGCGGTGACATTGTAGCTGTCTTGAGTGGCGGCCCAGGCGCCCGCGCCGGCGTCTACCGACACCCGGCCAGTGCTGAACAGCGGGGTGGCGGCGCGGGCCTGCATGCCGGCATAAAGATCGGGCAGCTTGAAATTGATCATGCCGGCTTCGCCATAGGTTTCCAGCTTGACGGTGCGGTTCAGCACCTTCGCATTGCCACTTGTGCCGCCGGATATGCGCGCCGACCAGGCGTTGCGGCCGAGTTCGCCGAGCGCGAAGCGGCGCTCCACATCGATGGCGAGCGGAATTTTCGGCAAGGGTTGCAGGCGGATGCCGAGCGCCGCCTCGGCGGTATCGCGATCGACGACACCGGAAGGCCCGGTGGCGGCAGCGACGCGTGCGACGGCGGAAATGGGCCGTTTTGCGAGAGGATCGAGGGTGAAGGCAAAGGCGGCACCGGATTGGCCGCCACCAAGCACCGTCGAGGCAGCGACCGGATCTCCGCTGCCGCTTTCGCGCGCCAGCGTGTAGGCGGCGAGTGTCCAGCGCCGGCTGAGGCGCTTCACGTCTGCTGCCCAGGCGGTGGCTTGCGGCGCGGTGGGATCGAGCAGCACCGCCTCTGACAGCTGACGCACGCCTTCGCGCCGGTCGCCGGCCTTTATCGCGACATAGCCTTGCGCGGCGGCAGCATATGCCGCCAGCGCGTGTGGGGCAGGTGCATCGGGCGACGCATTCGAAGGGGCCTGCAGGGACGGTGATGCGGCCGACGGGCCCGGTGGCAGGCTGTAGCTGGTGCCGGCAAGCTGGGCGGGTGCGGATTCGGTGATGACCCGCACCACGGTTTCGGGCGCCCGGCCGGCCGGCAGCTGCTGGACAATGATCTGCGGCGGCGCGGCATTGCCGCGCGGTCCCCAGCCAGCGGCGATCAGGCGGGCAACTGTTTCGTTGGCGACCTGTGCGGCCACCTGAGCTGCAACCTGGCTGGCGATAGCGGCGGCGTCGATGCTGGTGCCAGCGCCCTGCGGAGCGGACATCTCGACGGGCTGAAGTGCTGCCATCAGGCGGCTTTCCTCAGCGCTGTTGTCTGCGAGGAGGGCGGGCACGCGGCCGGCCAGCCAGCCGACGCCAAGGATGAAAAGAATCTGATAGACGCGAAGCGCGCTGCCGCTGCGCGTGCTGCCGGTTGCTGCGGCATCAGCCATGGGAAGATACGGCCGCGGTCGGGAAGCGGTGTGCCGTCTTGTCCCATGCGAGGCGCTGGCCGCTGAGCAGCGCTTCGCGATAGCGGTGGACGGCGCGCCAGGCGGCCAGTGCGTTGATGAGGTTTGCGACAATGGCGCGCGGAATGGCGCGCAGGCCCTCCTGCAGGCCATGTTCGCGACCGGTGAAGGCGCAGCGCAGCAGCAGGCGCCAGATCAGCAGGGCGGCGTTGAACAGCAGGAATGCGGGAAGGGCCGGATTGCCCGATTCGAGAATCAGCGGCGGGAGCTCTATACCGGCGGCGTCTGCCACGAGGGCGCGAAGTGCGAGCTGCGCCAGCACAAGGGCCAGCGCGGCATAGGCAACGACGGCGATTGCCGCGGTGAACAGGCCTTTGCGGTCCCGCAGCAGCATCCAGCGCGCAGCAAGGCCGCCTTCCCAGCCGAGCCTGTCCCAACCGGACAGTGCGATGCCGGTGAGCCAGCGGCTTTTCTGGCGAACGGCGGCTTCCAGCGTTGCCGGAAAATATTCGCGGGTGGCTACCAGCCGCCCCTCGATGCGGTGGCGGATCATGCGACCGTCGAGCCCCATATGATGCAGCTTGTGGCCGATTTCATAATCTTCGGTGAGGCTGGTTTCGTCGAACGGGCTGCTGCTGCCGGCGGCCAGCCTTTCCAGCGCATTGCGATCGATCGCGGTGGCGACGCCGGCGCTGGGCACCGGTGTGCCGAGCAGCGCACGCACCATCATGTCCTTGCTGTGATTTTGCGCGAATTCATCGAGATAATGACCAGCCACCCAGCGCGAGGCGGGATCGGGAAAGGGAACGACGGGGAGCTGCACCATGGCGAGCGCTGGCATGTGTCGATCGAACAGGCGAAGCTCGTCGGGATGCACGACATCCTCGGCATCGTGCAGCACGATTGCCGAGAAGCATCTGCCCGATGCCACCTCGTGCGCAAGCGCGGCGCGCCACAGATGGTTCAGGCAATCGGCCTTGGTTGTG
>JBBRKH010000263.1:0-3518 GCA_038217965.1 Sphingomonadales bacterium
CTGTCGGACACACGCTAGCGCCGGTCCGGCAGCTCCGGCAGCACCCGATCGCGCCCGGCCCGCTTGGCGGCATAGAGCGCGGCATCGGCGCGATCGAGCAGCGTGTCCGGCGTATCACCCTCACGGTGCATGGAAACGCCGGCCGAGAAGGAAATCTTGCCGAGGCTGGCGCCGTCGCTGGCGCGCCGCATCACCTGGCGGGCGAGCACGGCGCGCGCCGAATCGACGGCCGCTGCCGCCTCGCGTATGCCAAGGCCCGGCAGGCCCACCAGAAACTCCTCGCCGCCGTAGCGGCCGGCAAAGGCCTGAGAGTCTTTCTTCAGGGCCTGGCTGGAAAGATGGCCACCGATGCAGCGCAAGACCTCGTCGCCGATCGGATGGCCCCATTGATCGTTGACGCGCTTGAAGTGATCGATATCGACCATCGAGATCGACAGCGGCTCGCCGGTTTCGCTTGACCGCGCCTGCGCCTTTTTGAGCGATTCCATCAGACCGCGGCGGTTCAGCAGTCCGGTGAGCGGATCGGTGCGGGCCGTTTTCTCGGCGTGATCCAGCCGATCCAGCAGCCGGCCGTTTTCGTTGGCTGCGCTGGTGATATTGGCGCTCAAGCGGCGATTCGATGCCAGCATGGTGGCATTCGCCCGGCGCAGCTGCTGCACCAGATCGCCCAGCTCGTGCACCGACTGGCTGACCGCAATTGCAGCATCGCCGGCAGACAGGGTGGCATCGTAGGACTGCAACTCGTTCTGGCTGGTATCGAGCCGGTCGGCGAGGCGGTTGGCGCCGTCCTGCGCCGATTGCACGAGGTCGAGGATTTCCGATGTGGCAATTTCGGTGACATGGCCGCGCCTGAGCGCCTGCACTGCTTCGAAATCCAGCCTGCCGTCGGCCAGCAGGCGCTCCAGATCGCGGCTGAGCGCGGGGTCGGCGCACGACACATGCAGATAGAAAAGCTCGTAGGTTTCCGGCTCGGGCGCCAGCCCGGTGCTGGCGAACAGCGCGCGGATTTCATCGAACCAGATCAGCTTGGGGTGACCGGGGCCCGCCGCCAGCGCGGCCGGATCGGCTGCTGCCATCGCCTCCAATTGCCCACTTTGTTGCATTGCGTTTCCCTATGTCTCTCGGGGAGCGTTTACGGCCCGGGCCATGCCGGCTTTACCTTTGCTTGCCCCTTTGCCGGATGGCTTTTAAGAGCCACGGCAGACGCCTTTCCGCGCCAAGGAACACCCTGCCCATGACCGCCATCGGCCAAGACAGCCTGAACACCCGGCAGACGCTCGTAGTCGATGGAAAATCCTATGCCTATTACAGCCTGGCGGCAGCCGGAGCGGCCATCGGCGACTTGTCCCGCCTGCCCTTTTCCATGAAGGTGCTGCTGGAAAATCTGCTCCGCTTCGAGGATGGCAGCACCGTGACGGTGGACGACATACGGGCGATTGCCGCCTGGGCCGACAGCCGCCGATCGACGCATGAAATCCAGTATCGCCCGGCACGCGTGCTGATGCAGGATTTCACCGGAGTGCCCTGTGTCGTCGATCTTGCCGCCATGCGCGACGCGATGACGAAGCTGGGCGGCGACCCGCAGAAGATCAACCCGCTGGTGCCGGTGGATCTGGTGATCGACCATTCGGTGATGGTGGACGAATTCGGCACGCCGCAGGCCTTTGGCAACAACGTGGCACTGGAATATGCCCGCAACATCGAGCGCTACGAATTTCTGCGCTGGGGATCTTCTGCCCTGCGCAATTTCCGCGTGGTGCCGCCAGGCACCGGCATCTGCCACCAGGTGAACCTTGAATATCTGGCACAGACGGTGTGGACGAGCGAGGCGCCCGACGGCGCGATGATCGCCTATCCCGACACGCTGGTCGGGACCGACAGCCACACGACCATGGTGAATGGTTTGGGCGTGCTGGGCTGGGGCGTGGGCGGCATCGAAGCCGAGGCCGCCATGCTTGGGCAGCCGGTTTCGATGCTGGTCCCCGAAGTGGTCGGCTTCAAGCTGACGGGCGCACTGCCGGAAGGCGTCACCGCCACCGATCTGGTGCTGACCGTCACGCAGATGCTTCGCAAGCATGGTGTTGTCGGGCGCTTTGTCGAATTCTACGGCCCCGGCCTGGACGCATTGTCTTTGCCGGACCGGGCAACCATTGCCAATATGGCGCCGGAATATGGTGCAACCTGCGGCTTTTTCCCCGTCGATGCAGCCACCATCGCCTACCTGCGCTTCACAGCGCGGGACGATCATCGCATCGCGCTGGTGGAAGCCTATGCCCGCGCACAAGGCATGTGGCGCGATGCCGGCACGCCGGATCCGGTGTTCACCGAAACGCTCGGGCTGGATCTTGCCACGGTGCTGCCTTCGCTCGCCGGCCCGCGCCGGCCGCAGGACCGGGTGCTGCTGACGGACGCGGACGCTTCATTCGAGACGGAGCTGATCGGCAGCTACGGCAAGGCAAGCGAAGCCGACCGCCGCGTGTCGGTGGACGGCGCCAAGCATGATCTGGGCCACGGCGACGTTGTGATTGCGGCAATCACCAGCTGCACAAACACCTCGAACCCGAATGTGCTGGTCGCAGCCGGCCTTGTCGCCCGCAAGGCCAACGCGCTCGGCCTGAAGCCGAAGCCCTGGGTGAAGACCAGCTTTGCGCCGGGCTCGCAGGTGGTGACCGATTATTTCGACCGTGCCGGGCTGACCGCCGACATGGACGCCATCGGCTTCAATCTGGTCGGCTATGGCTGCACCACCTGCATCGGCAATTCCGGGCCGCTTCCCGAGCCGATTTCGGATGCCATCAACGACAACGACATGGTTGCGGTATCGGTGCTTTCGGGCAACCGCAACTTCGAGGGGCGCGTGTCGGCGGATGTGAAGGCCAATTATCTCGCATCGCCGCCGCTGGTGGTTGCCTATGCGCTGGCCGGAACGATCCGCTCCGACATCACCGAGCAGCCAATCGGCCAGGCGACCGACGGCAGCGACGTGTATCTGCGCGACATCTGGCCGACCAATGCGGAGGTGGCGGCAATGGTGCAGTCGGCCGTGACGCCGGACATGTTCCGCGCGCGCTATGCCGATGTGTTCAAGGGCGATGCGCACTGGCAGGCGATCCGGCTGACCGGCGGCGACACCTACAAATGGAATCCCAGCAGCACCTATGTGCAGAATCCGCCGTATTTCGCAGGGCTCACGATGACGCCGGCGCCGGTCGCCGATGTGGTGAATGCGGCCGCGCTGGCGGTGCTCGGCGATTCCATCACCACCGATCATATTTCGCCGGCCGGCTCGATCAAGCTGGACAGCCCGGCGGGCAGCTATCTTTCGGAACGGCAGGTGCCGCGTGACCAATTTAACAGCTATGGCGCGCGGCGCGGCAACCACGAAGTGATGATGCGCGGCACCTTCGCCAATATCCGCATCAAAAACCGCATGGCGCCCGGCACCGAAGGCGGCGTGACCACCCATCTGCCAAGCGGCGAAGTGATGCCCATCTACGATGCCGCCATGCGCTACAAGG
>JBBRKH010000264.1:0-3512 GCA_038217965.1 Sphingomonadales bacterium
GCGTTGGCGCAAAGCGCCGCAGCAGCGCGCGGTTGACCTGCGAGCTGCCGATGAGGCCGGCCGCCACGCCGGCGAATATCCAGCCGAACACCAGCGGACTGACTCCGAAATGGCCGATGAACAGAACGGGCGATGACGAGATGTAGGTGAACAGCGCGGCGCCGTTGAACGCGCCGGCCAGCAGGAAACCCATCAGGCGGCGGGTTTTCAGCACTTCCAGATAGCTGCGGACGGCGCTTTCGTCGGCCGCCTGATCGGCGGTGGCCTGGGTGCGGCTTTCGGGCAGACGCAATGCGATCGCGACACCGATGGCAAGCCCGAAGCCGGCGAGCACGAGGAAGATGGCGCGCCAGCCGGACACGTGCAGCAGCACCGCGCCCAGGCTCGGGGCGAGCAGCGGGGCGACGCCGAGCACCAGAAACAGCAGGCTGAAAAGGCGTGCGCTTTCCACCGTGTCGAACCGATCGCTGACAACCGCGCGCGCCACCACGACGCCCGCGCAGGCACCCAGTGCCTGCGCGAACCGGCCGACGATCAAGGCTTCGAGCGAGGGTGCCATGGCGCAGCCGAGCGATGCCAGCGTGTAGATAGCAGCGCCGATCAGCAACGGCGGCCGGCGGCCGATCCGGTCGGAGAGCGGCCCGTAGACCAGCTGGCCGATGGCCATGCCGACAAAAAAGGCCGACATGGTGGCTTGAACCGCTCCGATCTTGACGGCAAAATCGGCGGCGATCGCGGGCAGCGCCGGCAGATACAAATCGATGGACACCGCTCCGAATGCCGTCAGCGCGCCGAGCAGCAGCACGAGGCCGAGCGTCGGCCGGGCGGGCGGCTGGTGCGAAAGTGGCGCGTGCATCGGCGTGCCATACAGCGAACCGAGACGAGCAACACCGCCGGAAATGCTTGCCCCATGCAAAAGAAGCATGGGGTGCGGCCGGATGATGCGCTTCACTTGGCCGGCTCGGCGCGCTACGGACACTGCATGAAGCGCGCGCTCGATGCGCCTGCCGGAGCAAGCCCGATGAATGCCCCCACTTCGCTCGTGACCGAGAAATCCCTCGCCAAGCCCTGGCCCGCTTGTCCGTGGGATGATGCGCTGCTGATCGATGCGGAGCTGACGGAGGAAGAGCGGATGATCCGCGATTCGGCGCGCGCCTTTTCCGATCAGCATCTGGCGCCCATTGTGCGCGATGCCAATCGCCATGAGACTTATGATCCCGCGCTGATGCGCGAATTTGGCCGCGCCGGCCTGCTCGGGCCGACCATCAAGGGCTATGGTTGCGCCGGGGTTTCCTATGTCAGCTACGGGCTGATCGCCCGCGAGGTGGAGCGCGTGGATTCGGCCTATCGCTCGGCGTTTTCCGTGCAGTCGTCGCTCGTGATGTATCCGATCTGGGCTTACGGCACCGAGGCGCAGCGACAGGCGTTTCTCCCCGGCCTTGCCAGCGGCGAAGTGATCGGCGCCTTCGGGCTGACCGAGCCCGACGCGGGCTCGGACCCGGCGGGGATGAAGACGCGCGCCAGGAAGGTGCCGGGCGGCTACACTGTGACGGGTGCCAAGATGTGGATCACCAATTCGCCGATCGCTGACCTGTTTGTGGTGTGGGCCAAGTGCGATCTGGATGATGGCAAAGGCGACCAGATCCGCGGTTTCGTGCTGCTGCGCTCCGACGGCGACATCGAGACGCCGAAGATCGCCGGCAAGTTCTCACTCCGGGCGTGGGTGACCGGCGAGATCGTCATGAAAGATGTGTTCGTTCCCGAAGATCGCCTGCTGCCGCATGTTTCGGGGCTGAAAGGGCCGTTTGGCTGCCTGAACAACGCGCGCTACGGCATCGGCTGGGGCGCGATGGGGGCAGCGGAATTCTGCTGGCACGCGGCGCGACAGTATACGCTCGACAGGAAGCAGTTCGGGCGGCCGCTGGCGGCAACGCAGCTGGTGCAGAAGAAGCTGGCCGACATGCAGACCGAAATCACGCTGGGATTGCTGCTGGCGCTGCGCGCCGGGCGGCTGATGGACGAGGGGAAGCTTGCGCCGGAGGCAATTTCGATCCTGAAGCGCAACAATTGCGGCAAGGCGCTCGATATCGCCAGAGTTGCGCGAGACATGCACGGCGGCAACGGCGTCTCGGACGAGTACCAGGTTATTCGTCATGTGATGAACCTCGAGGCCGTGAACACCTACGAGGGCACGCATGATATCCATGCGCTGATCCTTGGCCGGGCGCAGACGGGAATCGCGGCCTTCTGACGGTTCGCAGTCGCTAGTGTCGCAATCGGCTTGCGCTCGCTATGGCCGCATGACGATGGCCGACAGGCTGTGCTAGAGGGAGTCGCGTTCTGGTTGCACCAGACCGGCTTATGTCCTTGTTTTTCCGCATGGGTTTCCGTCCAGATGATTCCATTTGAACCGAACATGCTCTAGGAACCGTTCATGTTGCAGAAGACACCAACCGCCGAAACGCCGAAGCAGGGGCGATCGTTGCTGCCGACCCGGCGCGGCTTTCTCATCGGCGCAGGCGCATCGCTCGGCCTGGTGGTTGGATTTGCCTTGTGGCCGCGCAGCTATCGCAACAGCTGGACAGCGGGTGACGGCGAGACGATATTCAACAGCTGGGTGAAGATCGGCGCGGACGGGCGGGTGACGATCGCCATTCCACAGGCCGAAATGGGGCAGGGTATCTATTCTGGCATGGCGCAGATCGTGGCGGACGAGCTGGGCGCGGACTGGGCGATGGTCGGTGTGGAGCCAGCGCCGCTGCACCCGGCATATGCGCATGTCGGGCTGGCGAAAGCCGGAACCGGCGCGCTGCCGCCGATCGTTCGCGATGTGGCGGCCTATGTGGGTGCCAACGTGATCCAGCGGCTGAACCTGCAGCTGACGGGCGGCAGCACTTCGGTGAAGGGCTATCACGACAGCTTGCGCGAAGCGGGGGCAACGGCGCGCGGCTTTCTCGTGGCCGCCGCCGCACGGGAATGGAAAGTGAGTGCTGACGCACTCGACACTCGCGACGGTGCGGTGTTTTACAAGGCGAACAGGATGCTGTTTGCCGATGCAGTGAAGCTGGTGGATCTGGAAACCGCGCCGGCAAACGTCGCACTCCGGGAGCAGGCGGCACGGCCGCTTGCGGGCAAGCCGCTGCTGCGTCTGGACATTCCGCCTAAGGTGGATGGCAGCGCGCGCTTTGGTGCCGATGTGCGGCTGCCGGGGATGCTGTATGCGGCGATCAGGCACGGGCCGGTCGGCGGCAAGCTGGTCAAGGTGGACGTGCCGGAAGGCCAGGTCGTCGTGAAGGGCGACAACTGGGTTGCCGCAACCGGCGCGACCAGTTGGGAGGCCATGCGCGCCGTCTCGGCGATCGGCGCGAGCTACGAAGTGCGCGGCAAGCCGGCCGGGCCGTGGATTGCCGAGGCGCTGGCCGCAGCCGCGGCGGGCAATGGCGGCGAGGCGGTGGCCGAGGACGGCGACGTGGACGCGGCACTGACAGGCAAGACTGTCAGTGCGGACTATG
>JBBRKH010000265.1:0-3499 GCA_038217965.1 Sphingomonadales bacterium
CATCGCCCTCGCCCGGCCATCTCCGGGCGACGGCGAGAGCATTCTTGTGCAACCATTCACTGAGTTCATACACATCGAGCGAATCATAGCCACGATCCAGCACATTGTCTTCGATGATGCCGTGAATGAGCGTCTGCACCAGATAGGCCGCCAGCAGGAAGCGGCGGATTTCGGCTTCGGAAGCGGTTTTCACGGGGAGGCCGGCGATCGATTTCGAGTGCTCCTCGATGAGGTGCAGCACATTGCGCAGCACGATTTCCTCCACTGCGCCTTCTACCGCATGCTCGATCCGATCGACTATGCCGCCGAAAATCCCGCGCATCAGCTGCAGGGCTTCGTGCAGCGGCCCATGCCCCGCGATGACCGGCCCGCCGCGCGCGGCATGCGGTGCCGGCGACATGTGCAGCAGGAACTTCACCATATTGTCGAGCAGCTGGCGGATGCTGGGCATTTCCAGATCCTCGCCCGGAACTTCGTCGTTCGGCGGGAAATTCAGCAGCCAGGCGTGATCGGGGGCGCTGGGATCATCACGATCGACAAGGCCGACCGTGTCCTGCGGCGTGAAGCTGTCCCACACGGTCCGGTTCGGGTGCCCTTCCGGGCGCTCGAGCGCCTCGTAGGCGCGGCGCAGCAGATCGAACGACTGATAGTAAAAGCCGCCAAAGATGTGCAGGCCATGTTCGTAAATGCGGTTGGCGTAGCCTTCGCGCATATCGTGACCGGAGGCGCATTTGCCGCCAAGGCGCCAGCCCTGCTGATAGACGGTGATCTCGTAGCGTTCGGCCCAGCCGGGCTGCTCGGTGATGTAGAATGCCGCCGACAGCCCGCCCAGGCCGCCGCCTAGCACAACGATCCTCTGCCGCTTCGTTTTCGTCTGCACGCGACCCATCGACAAGACCCCTGCCCTCTCTTCTGCGGGGTCTTAAAGCACTATTGTTGTCACATGGTAAGCATTTTCCATGCGTGCAACCGGCCGGGCACGGCCAATGTTTCGCCCTTGAGATGAAGCGCGAACACGGCCAAGACGAAATGCCGCAACCCAGCAGAAGGTTCCTCTTGACCCCCGAGCATTCCGCCACCGATCGCAAGCTGCTGTTTGCCGAAACCGCCACCCAGCTGGAACGGTGGCTGACCGACAACCGCATCGTCGAGGTAGAGTGCATGCTGGCCGACATGAACGGCATCATGCGGGGCAAGGTGCTGCCCGCCGGCAAGCTGGTGCGCAACGTGCGCGAAGGTTCGCTGAAGATCGCCAGCTCGATCATCATCGTGACCCTGACCGGCGGTTATCCCGAAGATCCGAATGTGGCGCCCTTCCAGGATCCGGACGTGACGCTGCTGCCCGATCCCGGCAGTCTGCGCGTTGCGCCCTATTTCAAGGTGCCCACTGCCGTCGTGATGGCAGACCCGTTCGACCGCAATTTCCAGCCGGTGGCAATCTATCCCCGCAACCTGCTGCGCCGGGTGCTGGCGCTGTATGCGGCGAAGGGCTGGCGGCCGGTGATGGCGCCGGAGGTCGAATTCTTCCTGACTGCCGTGAACGCCGATCCGGATATTCCGCTGAAACCCCCGATCGGCCGCAACGGGCGATCCGAAACCGCGTCCGAACCCTATGGGCTGGATGCGATCAACGAGTTCGAGGAGATCATCGACCTTATCTACGAGCACAGCGAGAAGGCCGGGCTCGATATCGACACGATGATCCACGAGGCGGGTGCCGCCCAGCTGGAAATCAACTTCAACCACGGCGACCCGCTGCTGCTGGCCGACCAGGTGGTGCTGTTCAAGCGCATCGTCCGCTCGGTGGCGATCGAGCATGGCATGTATGCGACCTTCATGGCGAAGCCGATGGACGATCAGCCGGGCAGCGCCATGCACCTGCACCAGTCGGTCGTGGACTTCGAGACCGGGCGCAACCTGTTTGCCGATGAGGACGGTGCGAACAGCCAGCTGTTCCGCAGCCATGTGGCCGGACTGCAGCAGCATCTGCCGCAAATCGCGCCGATGTTTGCCCCCAACATCAACAGCTTCCGCCGCATGCGCCCGGCGCATGACGCTCCCATAAATGTGCAGTGGGGGCTGGACAACCGCAGCTGCGGCCTGCGCGTGCCGGTCAGCGACGCGCAGAACCGGCGCATCGAAAACCGCCTGCCCGGTGCCGACGCCAACCCTTATCTCTCGATGGCGGCATCGCTGGTCGCCGGCTACATCGGCATGGTGGAAGGCGCCGAGCCACGCGCGATGATCGAAGGCAGCGCCTATCGCCTCGCTCGCACCCTGCCGCGCACCCTGAACGAGGCGCTGGACCGGTTCAACCATGCCAAGGCCGTGCGCACGCTGCTGGGCGAAGAATTCTTCGCTGCCTTTTCCGCCATCAAGCTGGCCGAGCTGGAAGCCTATCAGGACGTCGTGACCGCTTGGGAGCGCGAGCATCTGCTGCTGAAGGTGTGAGCAGCTACCCGCCATCCTGGTATGCGGCGACGGCAAATCCCGCGCCTGATCGACCGCCGCTGGAGGCGGATGCGGATTGCGATGTGGTGATCGTCGGCGGTGGCTTCACCGGGCTTTCGACCGCGCTTGCGCTGGCGCAGGCGGGCCGTTCGGTCAGGCTGCTGGAGGCCGAGCGGGTCGGCTGGGGTGCGTCCGGGCGATGTGGCGGGCAAGCCAATCCGGGGCTGCGCGCCGGTCCGGCCGAGCTGGAAGCCGAAGTGGGGGCGGAACAGGCGCGGCGGCTGATCGGCATCGGACTGCGCGTTCGCGACGGTTTCTGGGATCTGATCGCGCGCCATGCCATCGCCTGCGATGCCCGGCGCGGCTATCTGCTGGCCGCCGCAAAGCCCCGCGACATGGCAGCGCTGCAGGGGGAGCTTGCAACCCTGGAGCGGCTTGCCGGCCCATCGCGCCTGCGCCTGCTTGATGCGGCCGCAGTGCATGACGCTGTCGGCAGCCGCGTTCATCATGGCGGGCTGTTCGATCCGGATGGCGGGCATGTGCATCCGCTCAATCTGGCGCTCGGGCTGGCCACGGCGGCAGAGGCGGTAGGCGCCATCGTGCACGAGCGAAGCCGGGTGCTGGCGATCGAGGGCAGCAGCGTGCGAACGGCGCACGGCAGGGTGCGGGCGGCCCATGTGGTACTGGCAACCGACGCATGGACGGGCGATCTTGTGCCGGCGCTGGGGCGTCGACTGATGAACATCGGCAGCTATATGGTGGCGACCGAGCCGCTGGCCGAGGGGATGGGCGTGCTGCCGCAAGACTGGGCGGTGGCCGATACAAAATTCGTGCTGGACTATTTTCGCCGTTCGGCAGACGGGCGGCTGATCTTTGCCGGCGGCGAGAAATACCGCCCGGCCGAGCCGCGCGACATCGCCGCTTTCGTGCGGCCGCATGCCGAGCGCGTGTTTCCGCAGCTGCGCGGCATCCGGATCGCTCACGCGTGGGGCGGGCAGGTGGCGATCACGCTAAGCCGGCATGCTCTGGTTGGGCGGCAGGGCGACAC
>JBBRKH010000266.1:0-3497 GCA_038217965.1 Sphingomonadales bacterium
ACGCCCGAGCGAAACGCATGTCGCTGCGGCTGTGCGCAGCCAGCCGATCGATCAGGATCATCCTGCCGCCGCGCGCCAGCCTGCGCGAGGCGCAGGCCTTTGCAGCCAACAATGCAGGCTGGCTGGAGGAGCAGATTGCCCGCCGCTGGCCGGAGCCGGTGCCATTCGTGCCGGGTGCAGATGTGCCGTTCGGCGATGGTCACCTGATGCTGGAAGCGACATCGGCCCGCGGGGTGCAGCGGATCGGTGACCGGCTGCTGGTGAACGAGGATGCGCTTCTGTTTGCCAGCCGCACCACGCGATGGCTGAGGGCACATGCGCTGCTGGTGCTGGACGCGGAAACTCGCCAGCTGGCAGCGCGAATTGAGAGACCCGTTGCCGCCGTCCGCGTCGGCGATCCGTCATCGCGGTGGGGTAGCTGCGCCGCGGGCCGCGACAAACGCGGCGGACGCATCGCCTTCAGCTGGCGGCTGATCATGGCGCCAGATTTCGTACGCAGAGCCGTTGTGGCGCACGAAGTCGCCCACTTGTCCGAGCCCAATCACGGGGCCGGCTTCTGGCAGCTGGCAACCGATCTGCTGCAAGTGAGCCACCGCCCGGCGCGTGCCTGGCTGGCAGAGCATGGCCCGGCGCTGCATGCACAGGGGGTTTCGCGCTAGAGCATGTTCGGTGCAAATGGAATCGTTTTAACCAGCCGCCAGCGGTCTACCTCCAGATCAAGCGGCAGATCGTAGCTGCGGCGGGCGGGCCGTCAACTGGATCATCGGACGCTTGCCCGGAAGCTGGAGGAGCGGGCGATCGCCATTGCTGAACGGCAAGGCAATGGAGCGCAAGGAAGCGTCCGGCGCCGGCGACGCCGGCTCGCGCCCGCAGGCCGCCATCAGGGAGCCCGCAGCTCCAACAAGGATTTGGCGACGCCCGAGCATATGCGCAGTCTATCGTGGCCCGCCGGCTATCGCCAGCGCCGGGAAATCCAGCCGTCCGCCAAGCCGCGTCAGGCCGGCTTCTTGCCCATTGCCGACAGGCCACCAAAGCGCTTGTTGAACTTGGCAACGCGGCCGCCATCTTGCAGCTTGGCGGCGCCGCCGGTCCAGGCAGGGTGCGCCTTGGGATCGATTTCGAGCACCATGAGATCGCCCTCCTTGCCCCAGGTCGAGCGGGTTTCGTAGGTTTCGCCATCGGTCATCTGGACCTTGATGGTGTGATACTCGGGGTGAATTCCGGGCTTCATTTTGGCATGTCCTTCTTTGGCGGCTGGTTCCGACCAGCCTGCAAGCAGGCGAGCGCGCATAGCGAAGCAAGTCGGAATTGGCAAGTTTGCCGGATCGACGCGGTTGCCCTGAGTGGAAGGAGGCGGCAATGGCATCCGATCCCCCGTTCGAGCCGCGTTTTCGGCACCCGCTGTGGATCGTTCGCCTGCGGCAGTGGCTCTGGTGGCCGTGGAACTGGCTGCGCCGGCGCCCTGGCACAGTTGTCGTGTCGACTGCCGACGGGCAGATGTTCCGGCGTCGGCACCGCGCCTGCTGTTGACTTTTGGCGCGGCGGTTGGAGCAGCCGGGGGCCGGCAGCTGCTGCTGGACGGGGTGGTGCAGACGGCTGTCCCGCTGTCGCCGGGAGTGATCTCGTTTGACGGGCCGTTCACCGCCTGAGCGGGTTATGCCTGTGCCGTATCGCTGTATAGACGTTAGAACAGCAGGGGAAACAGTATGCCGACAGCACAAGCGGGCCGCGGCCCAGCCATTTTTGCCATTGCCGACGGCAATCTGTTGACCGGCTATCCGCGCCGCTTTCCCGCATTGTTCAAGCGCAAGCAGGGCATTTACACGGTGGTGGCAAGCTGGGCAGCGGGGTTTTCGCCGGGGCAGATCGAATTCATCGGGGTGTCCCTGTCGCCTGCCGAGACACTGTTTGCGGTCAACACCATCGAGTTTTTTGCCGGCGGCGAGGATGAGCGCGTCGAGTTGCACAACCTGGCCGGCAGCAGCCTGTTTTTCGCAACTGACGTCGCCGTGCCGCCGCAAATCTGGCGCGGCGATGATCCGGCAGCACCGCCGCCGCTGCTGCAGACGCAGGCCAATGTCGATCTGGACTGGCAGACTGCGCTGGTGCAGGACCCAACCTTGCCGCGCTGGATCGTGGAAGCGCAGTTTGTCAGCAATCGGCCGGGGGATCAGCTGCGCATTCTGGGCTGGACAGCTTCCGGCGACTGCATCATCAGCGGCCGGGCCTGGATGCAGTTTCGTTGCGAGCCGGTGTTTGGCGTGGCCGGTTTCGACGATGGTCCTTATGACTGGTGGGGCCGGTTGAGCCCGACCGGCGCTGGCACTGCCTGGGATTTCGCCGAGCGCGATTTCGGCGCGCCTGGCGGCGCCAACACCCCCGCGCCGCCGCCGCCGACCAGCGCGCCGAATCTTTCTGTTTCCGCATCCGGGCAGCTGCTGGTGCGCACCCATGTGCAGGTCAATCCCGAGCTGGCCGCCGGGGTTTTGGCTTTCGACGGGCCTTTCAGCTGACAAGCCTTTCCCGGCTCGCCAATCGGCATTAGGGGCTATGCGATGGCAAATATCGGAACATCCATCGCGCCAGGGCCGGAAACGGACGCCAATGCCTCGATGATGCAGGCGCTGGTCGCGGAATTGCGCGGGCGGGCACAGAAGGTTGCGCTGGGCGGGCCGGAGGCTTCGCGGGCGCGGCATGTGGCGCGCGGCAAGCTGCTGCCACGCGAACGCGTGGAGAGGCTGCTCGATCCGGGGACGGCGTTTCTGGAAATCGGCCAGTTTGCAGCGCACGATGTCTATGGCGAAGATGTGCCGGCGGCCGGGCTGATTGCGGGCGTCGGCATGGTGTCTGGCCGACTGGCGATGGTGGTCGCCAATGATCCGACGGTGAAGGGCGGGAGCTATTATCCCCTCACCGTGAAGAAGCATCTGCGGGCACAGGAGATTGCGCAGCAGAACCGGCTGCCGTGCATCTACCTGGTGGATTCGGGCGGGGCCAACCTGCCCCGGCAAGATGAAGTGTTTCCTGATCGCGACCATTTCGGGCGGATTTTCTACAACCAGGCGCGGATGTCGAGCCAGGGGATCGCGCAGATTGCCGCAGTGCTTGGGAGCTGCACGGCCGGCGGGGCTTATGTGCCAGCTATGGCGGATCAATCCATCATCGTGCGCAACCAGGGCACGATCTTTCTGGGTGGGCCGCCATTGGTGAAGGCGGCAACCGGCGAGGAAGTGACCGCCGAGGATCTGGGTGGCGGCGATGTACACGCGCGGATTTCCGGAGTTGTCGATCATCTGGCAGAGGATGATCTGCATGCACTCGCGCTGGTGCGGGCGGCGCTGGAGACGGTGCCGATGGGCGTGACCGCGGCCCGGCAGGCAGTGGAGCAGCCGCGCTTTGTGCCGGGTGATCTGCACGCGCTGGTACCGGTGGACACGCGGCATCCGGTGGATGTGCACGAGATCATTGCGCGCATTGTGGACGGCAGCCGGTTTGAT
>JBBRKH010000267.1:0-3488 GCA_038217965.1 Sphingomonadales bacterium
ACCCAGCTCGTGGAAGATGCCGGCGAATTCATTGGCAATGTAGCCGCCGCCGCAAATCACTGCGCGCTTCGGCAGGCACTCCAGATGAAACACTTCGTTCGAGGTGATGCCATGCTCCGCGCCCGGCACATCGGGCACCATCGGCCGCGCGCCGGTGGCAACCAGCACATGCTTTGCCGTCACTTCGCGGCCATCGATTGAAACGCGATTCTCGCCAACCAGCGTTGCCCGCGTGTGAAAAGTCTCGACCTTGTGGCTGTCCAGAGTGCTCTGATAGGCGGTGTTCAGGCGGTCGACATCGGCCAGCACATTGTCGCGCAAGGTCGGCCAGTCGAAGCTCTTGTCACCAACCGTCCAGCCATAGCGCTGCGCATCGACCAGATCCTCGGCAAAATGCGCCCCGATCACCAGCAGCTTTTTCGGCACGCACCCACGGATCACGCAGGTCCCGCCAACACGAAACTCCTCCGCAATCGCCACCTTTGCGCCGTGCCCGGCGGCGATCCGGGACGAGCGAACGCCGCCCGAGCCGGCCCCGATGACGAAATAGTCGAAATCGAACTCGTTCACGCAATGCTCCTGTTGGTGCTGGGGGCTATGATATGGCAGATCCGATCAGCCTTCCGATGCCCGCAGTGATCGCCATTGCAAGCGCTCCCCAGAAAGCCACTCTCAGCGTCGCAGCCGCCACCTTGGCACCACCAGCCCTTGCACCGATTGCGCCCAGCAACGCCAGAAACAGAATAGAGGCACCTGCCACCACCGGAATTAATCGGGCCCCGGGCGCCAATACCACCATCAGCAGCGGCATTGACGCACCAAGAGAAAAGGTCGCCGCAGATGTCAGTGCTGCCTGGATCGGCCGTGCGCTGGTGTGAACCGAAAATCCAAGCTCGTCTCGCGCATGTGTACCAAGCGCATCATGTGCCATCAGTTGCATTGCAACCTGGCGTGCCATCTCGGCATCCAACCCGCGCGCCACATAGATTGCCTGCAACTCGGCCAACTCCCCTTCAGGATCTTCGCGAAGTTCGCTGGTCTCGCGCAGCAGATCGGCCTTTTCGGTGTCGGATTGGGAGCTGACCGAGACATATTCCCCGGCTGCCATGGACATTGCTCCAGCAACAAGCCCCGCAGTTCCGGTGATCAGTATCTGGCTCGGCGTAGCTGCCGCTGAAGCCACCCCCACGATGAGGCTGGCGGTTGAAACAATTCCATCGTTGGCGCCAAGCACTGCTGCTCTGAGCCATCCGATGCGCGCTACGCTGTGCCGCTCTGGATGCGCCCGCCGGCTGATCACTCCACCGTGACCGATTTCGCCAGATTGCGCGGCTGATCCACATCCGTGCCCTTCAGCACCGCGACATGATAGGCCAGCAGCTGCACCGGCACGGCATAGACCAGCGGTGCGATCAGCGGGTGCACGCTCGGCATCTCGATGGTCGCAAGTGTGCCTTCGCCAGCCTGGGCAATGCCTTCGACGTCGGAAATCAGGATGATCTGCCCGCCGCGGGCGCGGACTTCCTGCATGTTGGACACGGTTTTTTCAAACAGCGGTCCAGAAGGTGCCAGCACGATGACGGGGACGGAGTCATCGATCAGCGCGATCGGCCCATGCTTCATTTCGCCGGCTGCATAGCCCTCCGCGTGGATGTAGCTGATTTCCTTCAGCTTCAGCGCGCCTTCCAGCGCCATCGGATAGTCTGGCCCGCGCCCGAGATAGAGCACGGTGCGGGCGGGGGCCACCAGCGGCGCGATCTTCGCGATCGCCTCGTCCAGCTTCAGCGCCTTGTTCAGCGCGGCCGGCGCTTCACCGAGGTGGAGGACGATCTCGGCTTCTTCCGCCGCCGTCAGCTTGCCGCGCGCACGGGCGAGATTGGCGGCGAGTGCTGCCAGCACGGCCAGCTGGCAGACGAACGCCTTGGTGGAGGCAACACCGATTTCGGTGCCTGCGTGCGTCGGCAGCAGCAGATCGGCTTCGCGCGCCATCGAGCTGGTCGGCACGTTGACGACCGCTGCAATCGTCTGCCCCTCGGCCTTGGCATGGCGGAGCGCCGCCAGCGTGTCCGCCGTTTCGCCCGACTGGCTGATGAAGAGCGACAGCCCGCCCGGCTCCAGCACCGGTTGGCGGTAGCGGAATTCGGAGGCGAAATCGAGATCAACGGGCATGCGCGAGAATTGCTCGAACCAGTATTTCGCAACCATTCCCGCATAATAGCTGGTGCCGCAGGCGACGATGGTGATGCGGTTGACGCGGCCAAGATCGAATTCGGGGATAGGCAGCGCCACCTGACCTTCGACCGGGCGGAGGTAGGATTGCAGCGTTTGCGCGACAACCAGCGGCTGCTCGAAAATCTCCTTCAGCATGAAGTGGCGATAATTGCCCTTCTCGATCAGTGCGCCGGACACGCCGGACTTCGTGATCGGCCGTTCGACGGGCGCATTGCTCTGGTCGTAGATCTGCACGCTGTCACGCCGCACGACCGCCCAGTCGCCTTCTTCCAGATAGGCGATGCGCTGGGTGAGCGAGGCCAGCGCCAGCGCATCCGAGCCGAGATAATTCTCGCCCTCGCCGTAGCCAACCGTGAGCGGCGCGCCGAGGCGGGCACCAATCAGCATGTCGGGATGCTCGCGGAACAGCAGCGCCAGCGCGAAGGCGCCGTGCAGCTGCGGGAGAACCGCCGCCACCGCCGCAATCGGATCGGCGCCGCGCTGCATTTCGCGGTCCACCAGATGGCCGACGACTTCGGTGTCGGTTTCCGAGAGGAACTCGCGGCCTTCGGCGATCAGCATGTCGCGCAAGGGCTTGAAATTTTCGATGATTCCGTTGTGCACCACGGCCACGTTGCCAACGATATGCGGGTGCGCATTGTCTTCCGTCGGGCGCCCGTGGGTGGCCCAGCGGGTGTGGGCGATGCCGACGTTTCCGGCCAGCGGCTCCGCTGCCAGCTTTTCGGTCAGGTGGATCAGCTTGCCCTTGGCGCGCCGGCGGCCGAATTCGCCACCATCGATGGTGCAGACCCCGGCTGAATCGTAGCCGCGATATTCCAGCCGCTTCAGGCCTTCCACCAACCGATCCGATACGGTGCCGGTTCCCAATATTCCGATGATTCCGCACATGGTTTATGCTTTGCCTTTCTTCGCCAGCATGGCCGCGCGGAAGCGCGCTGCCCATCCGGGCTTCTGGGTCTGTTCGCCGCGCGCGATCGCCATGGCGTCGGGCAGCACATCGCGCGTCACCACGCTGCCGGCCGCAACAATCGCACCGGCCCCGATCGAAACCGGGGCCACCAGCGACGAATTGGAGCCGATGAACGCAGCATCGCCGATCACCGTGCGGTATTTGAAGAAGCCGTCATAGTTGCAGGTGATGGTCCCCGCGCCGATGTTGGCTTTCGCGCCGACATCGGCATCGCCGACATAGCTCAGATGGTTGATCTTTGCCCCCGCGCCGACCAGCGCTTTCTTGGTTTCGACGAAATTGCCGA
>JBBRKH010000268.1:0-3474 GCA_038217965.1 Sphingomonadales bacterium
GCTGATCCACATATTGCAGGAGGCGGTGACCACCGACAGCATGTCGCACTACCGGCGCTTTTCGGCCGGCGTGCGGGCGTTGCCGCCCATCTATCTGCGAGATCTGCTGGAATTCAACTATGCGCCGCAACCGCTGGCGATCGATGCGATCGAATCCATCACGGAAATCCGCAAGCGTTTCGTGACGCCGGGCATGTCGTTGGGGGCGCTGTCTCCGGAAGCGCACGAAACGCTGGCGATCGCCATGAACCGCATCGGGGCCAAGGCGGTGAGCGGCGAGGGCGGCGAGGATTCGGCGCGCTTCAAGCCTTACGCCAATGGCGACAATGCCAACTCGACCATCAAGCAGATAGCCTCCGGCCGCTTCGGCGTGACGGCGGAGTATCTGAACGCCTGCACCGAAATCGAGATCAAGGTGGCGCAAGGCGCGAAGCCGGGCGAGGGCGGGCAGTTGCCTGGTTTCAAGGTGACGGAGATGATCGCAAAGCTCAGGCACGCGACGCCGGGCGTGACGCTGATTTCGCCGCCGCCGCACCACGACATCTATTCAATCGAGGATCTGGCGCAGCTGATCTATGATCTGAAGCAGATCAATCCGGATGCGCGGGTGTGCGTGAAGCTGGTGTCGTCGGCCGGGATCGGGACGATTGCGGCCGGCGTCGCCAAGGCACATGCAGATACCATATTGGTTAGCGGTCATGTGGGCGGGACGGGCGCTTCACCGCAGACCAGCATCAAATATGCCGGCACGCCGTGGGAAATGGGGCTTTCCGAGGTCAACCAGGTGCTGACCTTGAACGGCTTGCGCGGCCGGGTGAAGCTGCGCACCGATGGTGGCCTGAAAACCGGCCGCGATGTGGTGATTGCCGCCATATTGGGGGCCGAAGAGTTTGGCATCGGCACGCTGAGCCTGGTTGCCATGGGCTGCATCATGGTGCGGCAATGCCATTCGAACACCTGCCCGGTCGGTGTCTGCACACAGGATGAGGCGCTGCGGCAGAAGTTCGGCGGATCGCCGGAGAAGGTTATCAATCTGATGACCTTCATCGCCGAAGAGGTGCGCGACCTGCTGGCAAAGCTGGGCGTGCGCAGCCTGGACGAGGTGATCGGGCGGACCGAACTGTTGCGGCAGGTGAGCCGCGGGGCAGAGCATTTGGACGATCTGGATCTGAACCCGATTCTGGCGAAGGTGGATGCCCCGGATCATATGCGGCGGTCGGCGCAGGATGCGCCGCGCAATCCGGTGCCAGACAGCCTGGATGCGGAAATCCTGCAGGATGCGCGGCCGGTGTTCGAGCGTGGCGAGAAGATGCAGCTGACCTATACGGTCAGGAACACGCATCGGGCTGTCGGCACGCGATTGAGCGCGATGATCACCCGTCAATATGGCATGGCCGGCCTGGCGCCCGATCATGTGCACATCCGGCTGCGCGGCACGGCGGGGCAGTCGCTTGGTGCGTTCGCGGTGCAGGGAGTGAAGCTGGAGGTGTTCGGTGACGCCAACGACTATGTCGGCAAGGGTCTGTCTGGGGCCACGATCGTGGTCAGGCCAATGGTGTCGTCGCCGCTGGCAAGCCAGGACAATGCGATCATCGGCAACACGGTGCTGTATGGCGCAACGTCGGGCTTTCTGTTTGCTGCCGGGCAGGCGGGGGAGCGGTTTGCGGTGCGCAATTCGGGCGCGGTTGCGGTGGTGGAGGGCTGCGGCGCAAACGGCTGCGAATATATGACCAACGGCACCGCCGTGATTTTGGGCGCCGTGGGAGACAATTTCGGCGCTGGGATGACCGGCGGGATGGCATTTGTCTTTGATCCCGGCGGCCGGTTTGCGCGCAAGGCCAATCCGGATTCAATCGTGTGGCAACGGCTGGCGAGCGTGCATTGGGAGCAGGTGCTGCAGACGCTGGTGGCGCGGCATGTGGCGGAAACGGCGAGCAGATGGGCGCGCGACATGCTGACCGACTGGGATCGTGCGGCGCCGCATTTCTGGCAGGTGTGCCCGAAGGAAATGCTGGGCCGGCTGGCGCATCCGCTGAGCGATGCGGCACCGGCGCTGGTAGCGGCAGAGTAGAGACCGACCTCTGGAAATGCCGGCTGCGCTTGCCATATGCGAAATCGAGCGAGGGCGCGGAGAAACGAACATGGCAACAGGCAAGCAGGACAATCTGGCGGACATACTGATGCAGCTGGCGTCGACATCGGCGCAGCTGATCGACCGGGCGCGGGCGAGCGGGGTGTTCAAGCCGATTCCGGTGGAGGATATCGTGCCGACGCAGGTGACGGTGTCGGAGCCTGATCCCCAGACGGGAGCGCTGCAGACGATCATCGTGCAGCAGGCCATGAAGATTTCCGCACTGGAGGCCGAAGTCGCCCAGCTGAAGGCGGAGCTTGCCGGTCAGATCGCACCGAAGTCTGCGAAGCAGAAGCCGAAGTAGCCTGAGGCAGGCGGATCAGCCCAGCAGGGCGCCGGCGGTTCGGCGCAATATGGCCTCGGATTGCGCGACCGACAGGCCCTGATCATGGCGCAACCGGCGCCAGACATCGAAGCTGAGCGCGGCATCGAGCGCTTCGAATAGTTCGCAGCCGGGGGGGGTTTCGGGCGGCATGGTGCTGGCGAGAATCTCGCGCAATTGCTGCACCATGAACATGTGCGACTGCTTGAGGAATGCCGAGCGCTGGCGGTGCAGATCGGCGGCTATCTTGACCGCCATGATCTCCTCGAACAGCCGCACCCGGCGGTCAATCAGCCGCTGCAGCCGTTCGGCTGGCGTCGCACCTTCGATCGGGATGGCGCGCAGCGGCTCGACCCTGGCCAATATGTCGGAGTGCATTTCTGCATAGACGCTGTCCATGTCCTTGAACAGGCGGAACACGGTTCGGCGGCCGACAGCTGCCCGTTCGGCGACCACATCGGCGCTGGGCATCACATGACCCTCGCGCACCAGCGCCAGCACGGCGGCGACAATTCGCTTGCGGCTGTTGACCGCGCGTGCGCGCCTGCCATCGGAAACCGTTTCGAGCGCCTTCACGCGAACCTCTCTGAACACTGCACATCATGAGTGCCCGCCAGCGCGACCATGGTCAAGCAATTGACGGTTGCCCACGTCCGTGCCAGTCTTGGCCCGGCAAGTGCCACAAAATGGTCTTGCTGCGGGGAGAGCATGTTGCATGCGCGCGGACTTGTTGCCGGGGCGGCTTCCGCCATCATCACCAGCGCTGCGCTGCGCGATGTGGGTCGCGCCGTTCGGGCCGGCCCCCGCCGCCTGACCGGCCGGATGCCGACCGTTCACTATTTTCACAGCGTGAGCGATCCCTGGTCGCTGCTGGCGGCGCAGTTGCTGCCGGCGCTTGGCGCGGGCTATGCGGTTCGTTTTGTGCCGCACTTGGTCGGCCCGCCTTCGGCAGCCGCAGCGCCGGATGCCGAGCGGCTGGTGGAGTGGGGCTTGCGCGATTGCCGGCGGCTCGCGCAGGCGC
>JBBRKH010000269.1:0-3472 GCA_038217965.1 Sphingomonadales bacterium
CGCCACACCGTGCACCGGCCCGTTCATGGCGGGCGCTCTGGGAGCGGCGCTGGTGCTGCCGGCGGTTGCCGGCCTCGCCGTGTTCGCCGGGCTGGGGCTTGGCCTCGCGCTGCCCTTTCTTGCCATCGGCTGCATCCCCGCGCTGCGCCGCCGGCTGCCGAAACCGGGGCATTGGATGGTCAGCTTTCGCCGCATTCTCGCCGTGCCGATGCTGCTGACGTCGCTGGCGCTCGCCTGGGTGCTAGGCCGCCAGGCAGGTGCAGAAGGGCTGACGCTCGGGCTGTTGTTTGCACTCGTCGTCGGCCTTGGCTTGTGGTGGCTGGGGCTGCGCCAGAATGGCAGCGGCCGCACGCTGGTGCCGGCGACGGTGGCAATTGTGGCGGCCCTGCTGGCACCGGCGGCGCTCGCCCGGCTGCCGCAAGGCACCACAGCCTCACCGTCGGCTGGCTCCGCCCTGGCGACGGTTGCCTTTTCGCCCGAAAAGCTTGCCGCACTGACTGCGGCAGGCACGCCCACCTTTCTCTATTTCACCGCCGACTGGTGCCTGACCTGCAAGGTCAACGAAAAAGGTGCGCTGGCGAGCGACGCCGTGGCGCAGGCATTCGACAAGGCGGGCGTTGTCGTGATGGTCGGCGACTGGACCCGCCCCGATCCGGACATCGCGCGCTTTCTGGAAGAGCGCGGCCGCGCTGGCATACCGCTCTATCTGTTCTATGGTGCCGACGGCTCAGCGAAGGAATTGCCGCAGATATTGACGGTGGACCAACTCACCGCCCTCGCAAGCATCGGTTCATCTACCAGCCCCTAGGAGGTGCGACATGATCAAGACCATCCTCGCCGCCGCTGCAATCACCCTTGCAGCTCCCGCTTTCGCCACAGCCGTCGTCGGCCAGGCGGCGCCAGCGTTCACCGCGACCGACAGCATGGGCCGCACGCAGTCGCTCGCCGCTTTTCAGGGCAAACCGGTGGTGCTGGAATGGACCAACCCCGATTGCCCGTTCGTGCAGAAATTCTACTCCGCTGGTGATATGCAGAAATTGCAGGCCGAAGCCAGACGGCAAGGCGCCGTGTGGCTCACCATCAACAGCGGCGCGACCGGCAAGCAAGGCCATATGACGTCTGCGGACATCAACGCCAAGCTCAAGGCGCAAGGCAGTGCGCCCACCGCCTATATCGCAGACTCGAGCGGCGAAATCGGCAAAGCTTTTGGTGCGCGCACCACGCCGCACATGTTCGTGATAGATCCGCAGGGAACCCTTGTCTTTGCCGGCGGCATCGATGATTTGCCCACCGCCGACCCGGCCGATGTCGCCAAGGGGCGCAACCACGCCATGATGGCGCTGGCAGAGGTGAAGGCAGGCAAGCCGGTTTCGGTCGCCAGCAGCCGCCCCTATGGCTGCTCCGTTAAATATTAGGGTCAGGACCTATTGGATACACCCTTTGTGATGGCCCGGAGGGGCGAAACAGCTTCGCCGGCAAGCAAAGGCGTGGCTTTGTGATTTAATTCACAAATTGCCAGATTGCCGACGATATGCGATGTTAATCCTGTTTGAGGAACAGGGCGAATCCATTGCTAGATCCCGGCCAATCCCGGCGCAATCGCTACAGCGCTTTCATCAGCTATAGTCGGCGCGACGAGCGAACGGCCGCCTGGCTGCAATCGGCGCTGGAAAGCTATCGAATGCCGGGCAAGCTGGTGGGCAAGCCCACCCCGTCGGGTCCGGCGCCGCGCCAGCTTGCCCCCGTGTTCCGCGATCGGCTGGAGCTTGCAGCCGCGCCCGATCTCGAAGTTGCGCTTGCCGCTGCCTTGGCGGCGAGCGATGCGATGATCGTGCTGTGCAGCCCTGCATCGGCCAGGTCCGGCTGGGTGAACCGCGAGATCGAGATGTTCCGCGCGATGGGGCGCGGCAACCAGATCCTCGCCGCGCTGTTCGATGGCGACGAGACGGATGCGTTCCCGCCTGCCTTGCTGCACGGCGACCATGGCGAACATATCACCCCGCTGGCCGCCGATTTTCGCAGCCTCGGGGATGGCAGGCGGCTGGGCAAGCTGAAGCTGATCGCCGTGCTGACCGGTGTTGGCCTGGAAGCACTGCTGCACCGGGAACAGGACAGGCGCATCCGCAGGCTGACTGGCTTTGCCGGCGCTGCCAGCGGGCTGGCCGCAGCCTTTGCCTTCGTCGCCATGGCCGCGCTGAACGCCGAAACACGCGCCGAGCGCGAACAGGCCAAAGCCGAGCGACTGGTTGAAGCGCTGCTCACAGACTTGCGCAAGGCTGTGCAGCCGGTCGGCAGTCTGGCGCTCAAGGAGCGGTTGAACGAAGCGGCGCTGACCTATTTTCGCGGGCAGAGCCTGGCCGACATGCCGGATGCAGCCCTTGCGCAGCGGGCGAGGCTGCTTCTGGCAATGGGCGAGGATGATTTTGCGCGCGGCGAGCCGGCAACGGCAGCGGTGCAGTTTGCCGAAGCACACCGAACCACCGAAGCAAGATTGCGCAGCAAGCCCGACGATCCGCAGCGCATCTTCGACCATGCCCAGAGCGAATTCTGGCGCGGCTACACAGCGTGGAAAACCGGCGACGTGCAGCAAGCATCCGAAGGGTTTCGCAGCTACGCCCGCCTGGCGGCGATGCTGCTGGCGATCGATCCGCGCAACGCCGATTGGCAAATGGAGGCCGGCTATGCAGACAGCAACATCGGCATGCTGGCATTGCGACAGGCTGGCGATGCAACGGCTGCGGAAGCGCAGTTCACCAGCGCGCTGCAGCATCTGCGCGCAGCCCATGCGCAGCGACCATCGGATCGTGATATCGCACACCAGGTGGTCGACGGCCTGGGATGGCTGGCCGACAGTCAGCGCATGGGAGGGTTGCTGGATAAGGCGTTTCAGAGCCGCATGCAGCAGCGCGCGATGCTGATGGAAATGCGCGCCGGCATTGCGCGCGACGCAGGCGTCGAGACCGGCCTTGTGCGCAATGCACTGGCGCTGGCACGCATCGAAGTGGACCGCAAGGAATTGCCGGCAGCCGCCTCCAGACTTCACTCGGCGCTGGCGGCAGCGCGGGCAATTGCGTCGGCCGACGTCCAGGATGATATTGCCGCGCAACAGGTGCGCATCATCGAACTTTATGCCGCACAGGTGCAGCTGCGGAGGCCGGCGAGCGATCGTCTGCCGCTGGCGCGGATTGCCGCCTCAATCGGTGCGTGCAACCGGCAAGGAATATTGGACGAACCCGAAATCGAGGATTTCTGCCGATTGGTCGACGCGCGGCTGCAGTTGGCGCGAGGGCGACCATCTGCGGCGCAGGCGCTGGTTGCCGACGTTGCGCTGCGCCACTCTTCGGCGACAGAAATGCGGCTTTCGCAGGGTTTCGGAATCGATTTTCGGGCCGAGATTGCAGCGCTGGCGAGTGGATGACAGGCAAGGAGAAGGCAACATGGCGAAGACCTCTGAAACAATGTCCGCAAAAGC
>JBBRKH010000270.1:0-3469 GCA_038217965.1 Sphingomonadales bacterium
AGCGATCTTTGGCAGCGAAGATTCGATGAAGCTCTGTCCGCCGAAACCGGGGTTCACCGACATGACGAGGACAAGATCGACCAGTTCCATGACATGATCGAGCGCACCTATGGGCGTTGCCGGATTGAGCACTACGCCGGCGCGCTTGCCCAGGGCGTGGATGCGCATCAGGGTTCGGTGCAGGTGCGGGCTGGCTTCGGGGTGGACGGAGAGAATGTCGGCGCCGGCTTCGGCAAATGCCTCCACCAATGCGTCGGCCGGGCATACCATCAGATGCACATCGAAAGGCTTTGCCGTCCATGGCCGGAGTGCCTTTGCTATCATCGGCCCGATGGTCAGATTGGGGACGAAATGATTGTCCATCACGTCGATATGGATGTAATCGGCACCGGCGGCGTCGATCGCCCGCACTTCGTCTCCAAGACGCGCGAAATCTGCGGACAGGATCGATGGCGCGATCTTGACAGGGCGGGCAGGCGGCATGTGCTGTTCGTAGCGTTTGCGGCTTCTTTCGCCAAGCGTCGGCGATAGCATTCAGCGCACTATTCGCGCGGCGGCCCGTTTTACGATTTCGGCCCGCTCGGTGTCCGGCGCGGTGGGCCACGCAGCGATTTCCTGCAGTGTCCGACCGCAGCCGGTGCAGATTGCGCGGTCCACCACGCACACATCGCGGCATGGCGAGGGGATGCTACCGGGTGCAGGCTTCGTCATGGGCTTCCATGTCCTGTCTTGCGGCTGTCATGCAAGAGGGGCAAGCAGGCGCTCAGGATACGCGGAAGGACAGCGATGGTTTTGCAGCTCGGACGGAGATCGCTGCTTGGTGGTCTTGGCATACTGGGGGCAGCGCCGGCTTTTGCCCAGCTTTCGGGCGGAGTGCCGTTCGTCGACTTCCCCTTTCAGCTCGGCGTTGCTGCGGGCGATCCCGATGCCGCCGGATTCGTCATCTGGACGCGCCTTGCACCGCGCCCGCTGGAGCCCGGCAGCGGACTTGCCCGCCGCGCCATCCCGGTGCGCTATGAGGTTGCCGAAACCGCGACCTTCGCAACGCTGGTGGCCGAAGGCGAGGCGCTGGCCCGCCCGGAACTTGGCCACAGCGTGCATGTCACGCTGACTGCGCTGCTGCCGGGCCGGCAGTATTTCTATCGTTTCACCGCCGGCGGCGAGCGTTCGGCAGTGGGCCGCGCCAGAACACTGCCCGCAGCCGGCGCTGCGCCCGCCCGGGTCAGGCTCGGCGTTGCCGGCTGCCAGGACTATCAGTCCGGGCTGTACACCGCCTGGCGGCACCTGGCGCGCGAGGATGCCGACGCGATCTTCTTCTACGGCGACTATCTGTACGAGGGCGGGCCGCGCGCCTCGGCGTTCAGCTGGGAAAGCGGTGAAACAGTTGCCACAGTCCGGCAGCACAATGGCGCCGAAGTCTTTTCGCTGGACGATTATCGCCGTCGCTACACGCAGATCCGATCCGATCTCGATCTGCAGGCCGGGCATGCGTCGGCGGCGTTCCTGTGCAGTTTCGATGATCATGAAATCGTCAACAACTGGGTGTCTGACCATCCGCCCGGCGATGTGCCCCCCGACGTGTTCCGGTTGCGCCGGGCGGCGGCCATGCAGGCCTGGTATGAGTTCATGCCGGTTCGCCTTGATGCTTTCCCGCGGGACGGGGTGACCGGCCCATGGCGGCAATACCGCTTTGGCGGGCTGCTGGATGCGCGGATGCTGAACACCCGCAACCATCGTAGCAACCAGCCCTGCGACGACAGATTTGCCAGCATGTGCGACGCGGTGCGGGATCCAAAGGCGCAGGTGCTGGGGCAAGCGCAGGAAGACTGGCTGGTAAAGGGCCTCACTGGCCAGCCGGCAACCTGGAATGCGCTGCTGCAGCAAATCATGGTGATGGACCTGGACCGCGCCCGCGCCGACACCCGCACCATCAACCCGGACAGCTGGGCCGGCTATGCCGCCCCCCGCGACCGGCTGCTCAAGCGGCTCGAGCGCACGCCCAACCTGATTGTGTTGACTGGCGACGAACATCAGCATTTTGCCGGCGAAGTGCGGCCCACGGGCGCCGCGCCGGACACCCGCCCTGCCGCCATCGAATTTGTGACGACCTCGATCTCGTCCGGTTCCGACGGGCCGGGCGAGCGGCGCGAACATGCCAAGCTTCGGGAGCGCAATCCGGGGCTCAAATATGTGCGCGACGAGCGCGGATATGCCTTGATGACGGTGACGCCCGATGCCTGGACCGCCGATCTGAAGGTGGTGGACACGGTGCGCAGCGGCGGCGGCAAACTGTCAACCGCCGCGACCTTTCGCGTGCCGGCAGGCGCTGCGCAGCTGGAAAAGGCCTGATGGCGGAACACTTCCGAAGCTTCGACGGCACCGAAATCGCCTTTTCGCAAATGGGTGACGGTCCGCCACTGCTGCTGCTGCACGGCCTGTTCTCCAGCGCCGAAACCAACTGGATCCGCTATGGCACGGCGCGCCGGCTGGCAGACCTTGGGCACCGCCTGATCCTAGCCGATTTTCGCGGTCACGGGAAAAGCGCCTGCCCCGCTGCACCCGAAGCCTGGCCGGCAGACGTGCTCGCGCAGGATATGGAGGCGCTGATCGCCCACCTGGATCTCGGCACGGATTTCGTGGCTTGTGGCTATTCGCTCGGCGCCCGCACCGTGGTGCGCTTGTTGGCCCGCGGCATGCGCCCCAAGGCTGCCATTCTGTGCGGCATGGGGCTGCAGGGCATCGTGAGCGGCGCAGCGCGCGGCGAGTGGTTCATCCGCATGATCGAAGGCCGCGGCAGCTGGCAACGCGGCAGCGGCGAGTTTGTTGCAGAAGCCTTCATGCGCGCAAATGTGGGCAATCCGGACGCCATCATTCACCTGCTTCGCGGCCAGCTTGGCACATCGGTGGAAACCCTGGCCACGTTGCTCCTGCCGATCTGCGTGATCTGCGGCGCCGATGATCAGGACAATGGCTCCGCCCATGCACTTGCCGCCGCCTTGCCCGATGCCCGCCACGTGGAAATACCCGGAACCCACATGAGTTCGGTAACCCGCCCCGAGCTGGCCGCCGCGATCGGCGCATTTGCAGCAGCACACTGAGCCTTGCTCAGTCTCTTGCCTTGTTCCAGATCGGCAGCCGGCGCGGCGCATTCACGGTGAGCAGCATCGCAAAGCCGGCCCCGAGCAGCAGGAACACTCCGGCAAATCCGCCCTGCTGCGATTGGGTGGCCAGCGTTCCCCAGGCAACCAGCATCGGGCCGAGCCACATGGTCGCCGTTCCCGACAGCGCATAGAGGCCGAAAAAGCTGCCCGTCCGTTCCGGGCGAACGAGGTATGTCAGCAGGGTGCGGGAAGATGCATAGGCGGCGGTTATGGCGATGGCGGCCAGGCAGGCAATCGCAATGAAGGCAAGTTCGGGCCAGGTGGTGAACATCGGCCCGCCCCAGAGCGGTGGCCGTCCGTCTGGATCG
>JBBRKH010000271.1:0-3453 GCA_038217965.1 Sphingomonadales bacterium
TGCGCTCGATACGGTGGTGGCGGGCTTTCCCTCGGGCGAGCTGTTTGCGCTGCGGGTGGAAAACGGCCGTACCGTCTGGCAGGATCAGCTCGCGCGCACCGGGCGGACAACCGCGCTGGGTGCCCTGTCGGGTATCGCCGCGTCGCCGGTCATCGATCGCGGTCGCGTGTTTGCAATCGGCCATGGCGGTCGCATGGCGGCGCTGGAGCTTTCCACTGGCCAACGGGTGTGGGAGCGGGATTTCGCCGGCGTGTCGACCCCTTGGCCGGCGGGCGACTGGGTTTTTGCCGTCACCGTCGATGCGCAGCTCGTGGCCCTGACCCGCGTCGATGGCAAAATCCGCTGGGTCAACCAGTTGAAGCGCTGGAAGAACGACAAGAAGAAGACCGGCGGAATCGAATGGTTCGGCCCCGTCCTCGCTGGAGACCGGTTGTTCCTGGTTTCATCCGAGAAAGACATGGTGAGCATCTCGCCGACCAGCGGCGAGGAGCTTTCGCGATCGGAGCTTTCCGCTGCTGCTTATCTGCCGCCGGTCGTCGCCAACGGCATGCTGTATCTGCTCACCGACAACGGCCAGATTGCGGCCTATCGATGAGCGATGCCGGAACCACGCGCGCGGCAGGAGCGATCTCCGAATTGCGCATTGGCTATGGGTGATCTGCCGAAGGTCGTGATCCTTGGCCGGCCCAATGTCGGCAAATCGACCTTGTTCAATCGGCTTGTCGGCAAGCGGCTTGCGCTGGTGGATGATCAGCCTGGCGTTACCCGTGACCGCCGCGAAGGCAAGGCGCAGCTTTTCGATCTGGAATTCACTGCCATCGACACGGCCGGCCTGGAGGAATCAGAGGCCGCTTCGCTCTCCGGCCGAATGCGCGAACAATCCGCACTGGCGCTGGAAGGGGCAACCGTTGCCCTGTTCGTGATCGATGCGCGCGAAGGCTTGACCGAATCCGACAAGCATTTCGCCCGCTGGTTGCGAACCGAGGCCCGTCTGCCCATCATCGTCGTTGCCAACAAGGTGGAAGGGCGGCTCGGCGAAGGCGGGCTGTTCGAGGCATTCGAACTTGGCCTTGGCGATCCCGTCGGCATGTCGGCCGAGCATGGCGAGGGCCTCGCCGATCTTTTCGAAGCGCTGGAGCCGCACCTTCCCGTTCGCCAGCCCGAAGCGACCGAAGATGTGCAGGGCGAAGACGGCATCGTCGATGTGCCGGAGGATGCCGTGCTTCAGCTGGCCATTGTCGGCCGCCCCAATGCCGGCAAATCCACCCTGATCAACCGGCTGGTCGACGCGGATCGCCTTCTGGTCGGCCCGGAGGCCGGAATCACCCGCGACAGCATCGCCATCGACTGGGAATGGCAGGGTCGTCGCGTCAAGCTGATCGACACCGCCGGCATGCGGCGCCACGCCAAGGTGGTCGACAAGCTGGAGAAAATGGCGGTCGCCGACGCGAAGCGCGCGGTCGATTTCGCCGAAGTGGTGGTGCTGCTTCTCGATGCGACGCTGGGGCTGGAAAGCCAGGATCTGCGGATTGCCGACGGCGTGCTGCAAGAGGGCAGGGCGCTCATGGTCGTGCTCAACAAATGGGACGCGGCCGCCGACCAGTCGCGGCTTTTCAATGGCGTCAGGAAGGCGCTGGACGAAGGGCTGGCGCAAGTGAAGGGCGTGCCGCTGCTGACGGTCTCGGCGCTCACCGGCAAGGGCCTGGACACGATGATCCAGGTGGCGTTCGAAACCCGCGAACGCTGGAGCCGCCGGGTATCGACCGGCGCGCTCAACCGCTGGTTCGAAACAGCGCAGGAGCGCAACCCGCCTCCGGCGCCCGGCGGCAAGCGCATCAAGCTGCGCTACATCACCCAGGCGCGCAACCGCCCGCCAAGTTTCATCGTATTCGGAACGCGGCTGGACATGCTGCCGGAAAGTTACAGCCGCTACCTTGTGAACACCCTGCGTGACGATCTGGACCTGCAGGGGCTGCCCATCCGGCTAACGATGCGATCCTCGAAGAACCCGTTCGACCGGTAGCCCTTCAGCCGCCTATCTTCAGCTTGTCTGCGAGCGACGCACCGGTGGGCAGTTCGCCTTTGCCGGACGGCATGAGCAGCAACGCTGTCGCTGCGCCTGCCCCCACGCCCAGCGTCAGACCGATCACCCAGACCAGAATGACATTTCGCAACCCGCTTTTGGGTTTTTCGGCCATGATATCCCTGTTCAATGTGCTCGGTTCTCTGTTTGTCGGACGACCCTCCAGGAACTCTGCATGAATCGTGCCAGTTTAGCGCACGTGAGATATCAGCCACTTGCTTCCTGGCCATCAGCCAAGGTGTAAGGCTGGCCGACACTATCCGGATATTTGGCAGCAATGAACCACAATCCGTCTGGCGGAGCGTTCATTGCCAGAGCCGCACGATCCCTTGCCATCAGTGCGGATTTCACATCCGCAGGGGTCCAGCGGCCCTCGCCCACCCACACCAGTGCGCCCACCATGGATCGCACCTGATGGTGCAGGAATGATCGCGCATCGGCATGCACCGTGATGCGCTCTCCCTCTTGCTGGATATCCAGTCTGTCGAGGGTCTTGACCGGCGATTCCGCCTGGCATTGCGTCGCGCGGAAGGTGGTGAAATCATGTTTGCCGAGCAGATGGGCGGCCGCTCGACGCATAGCGTCCACGTCCAGCGGCGCAGACCGTCGCCAAACGAGGCCGGCCTCGAAGGTCAGCGGCGCGCGCCTACACAGGAGCCGGTAAAGATAGGATCTGCCGATGCAGGAGAAGCGTGCGTGAAAATCATCGGCTGCTTTCTCGGTTGCTGTGATGGCCACCCTGTTGCCCGCATGTCGAAGCCGTGCGTTCAACGCTTCCGTCAGCTTGAACGGCACAAAGGCCCGATCGATATCGACATGCGCCGTCATGGCGATGGCGTGCACGCCGGAATCGGTTCGACCGGCTGCGTGCACCAGCCGCTGTTCGCCGGTGATGGCAAGCACCGCTGCTTCGATGGCGGCCTGCACGGTGGGGCCGTTCGGCTGCCGCTGCCAACCCACGAAGCCGCGCCCGTCATATTCCACGGTCAGCCGGAAACGTGTCATGAAAGGCTGCTTCCGCTGGTCAGCCGACGCCCGCGCAACCAGTCTCCTGCCAGCATGGAAGCCTTGCCTTCGGGTTGCACGGTGATCAGACGAACCGCCCCGCTGCCGCAGCCGACCGAGCCATCCGGCATGATCACGCCCGGGCGGCCAGATGCCGCAACGGCTTCTGCATTCAACAGCTTCACGCGCTGACCTTCGGCTGCAAACCAGGCGCCCGGAGCCGGATGCATGGCGCGCACCAAGCGAACAACATCGTCGGCAGTTGCGGACCAGACGATCCGCGCTTCGGACTTCGCAATCTTTTGGGCATAGGTGATGCCTTCGGCCGGCTGCGGGATTTCCGCTATTCCGGGCAGCAGCGGCAG
>JBBRKH010000272.1:0-3453 GCA_038217965.1 Sphingomonadales bacterium
CCCCTCACCCGACACCATCTTTCAAGGCGGAGCGGAGTCGCTGGTGGCGCGCACTGTGGGCAGTGCCGAAGGCACGAAGATGCTGGCGTTGCTGGCGCTCAAATTCTATGTGGTCGCCGCCGGCGCCACGGCGGTCTTTGCCGTCCTCTCCATCGCTTTCGGAGCCAGATAATGGCGGATGCCTACAAGATCATCGATCACGCCTATGATGCCGTCGTCGTCGGTGCCGGCGGCTCGGGGCTGCGCGCCACCATGGGCATTGCGGAAACCGGATTGAAGACCGCCTGCATCACCAAGGTGTTCCCCACCCGGAGCCACACGGTTGCAGCGCAAGGCGGCATTGCGGCCGCGCTGGGCAATATGGGCGCGGATCACTGGACCTGGCACATGTACGATACGGTCAAGGGCTCGGATTGGCTCGGTGACCAGGACGCCATCGAATATCTCTGCCGCGAAGCGCCAGCAGCCGTATACGAGCTGGAGCATTTCGGCGTCCCCTTCAGCCGCACGCCGGAAGGCAAAATCTACCAGCGGGCCTTTGGCGGCATGACACAGAACATGGGCGAAGGCCCGGCGGCGCAGCGCACCTGTGCAGCCGCCGATCGCACTGGCCATGCCATGCTGCATGCGCTGTATCAGCAGAGCCTGAAGCATGACGCGGATTTCTACATCGAATATTTCGCCATCGATCTCATCATGGTGGATGGGCCAAATGGGCCTCTGTGCCGCGGCGTGATTGCGATCAACATGGAAGACGGCAGCATCCACCGGTTCCGCAGCCACTCGGTCGTGCTGGCAACCGGCGGCTATGGGCGGGCGTATTTTTCCGCGACCAGCGCGCACACCAGCACAGGCGACGGCGGCGGCATGGCGCTCAGGGCAGGGCTGCCCTTGCAGGATATGGAATTCGTGCAATTCCACCCGACCGGCATATACGGCGCCGGCGTGCTCATCACCGAAGGCGCGCGCGGCGAGGGCGGCTATCTCACCAATGCGAACGGCGAGCGCTTCATGGAGCGCTATGCCCCCAGCGCGAAGGACCTCGCCAGCCGCGATGTCGTTTCGCGCTCGATGGCGATGGAAATGCGCGAGGGGCGCGGCGTGGGCGCAGAAGGCGATCACATCTTCCTGCACCTCGACCATATCGATCCAAAAATCCTGCACGAGCGGCTGCCCGGCATCTCCGAAACCGCCAAAATCTTCGCCGGCGTCGATGTCACCCGCGCGCCGATCCCGGTTACGCCCACCGTGCATTACAATATGGGCGGCATCCCCACCAACTACTGGGGCGAGGTGGTGACGCTGAAGGATGGCGATCCGGACAGTGTGGTGCCCGGCCTGTTCGCTGTGGGCGAGGCGGCCTGCGTCAGTGTGCACGGTGCCAACCGCCTGGGCTCCAACAGCCTTATCGATCTGGTTGTCTTTGGCCGCGCGACGGGCCACCGCATCGGAGAAGTGGTAAAGCCAATGACCGCCCTTCCGCCGCTGCCGAAGGATTCAGCCGATTTCGCGCTCGGCCGCCTGGACGCGCTGCGCCACAGCAAGGGCGGCAGCCCAACGGCCGCCGTGCGCCTCGCCATGCAGAAAACCATGCAGTCCAACTGCGCAGTCTTCCGCAACAGCGAGATTCTGGACGAAGGCAAGCGCAAGGTGGACGCCGTCTATCAGCAGATGGCCGACATAGGCATTTCCGACCGCAGCCTCATCTTCAACACCGACCTCATCGAAGCCCTGGAACTCGACAACATGATCGGCCAGGCGGTTGTGACAATGCACTCGGCTGCGGCGCGCCACGAAAGCCGGGGCGCACACATGCACGAAGACTTCCCCGCCCGGAACGACGAGGAGTGGATGAAGCACTCAATCGCCTGGTTCCGCGACGGCGCGGTGAAACTCGATGCCCGCCCGGTGCACCAATATACGCTGACAGACGAAGTGAGCTACATCAAGCCGAAGGCGCGGGTTTATTAACAGCAACCCGCTGGCTAAACCCGTCCTGCCGCAGCCCGGTACACTGCATTCTGCTCTCGCTTCCCGACCGCGATCACCACTACCACGACACGAACATCATCCACCCGATACACCAGCCGATATCCCGCCGACCTGAGCTTGATCTTGTAGCAATCCGGCAAGTCCGAAAGCCTTGCCGATAGAATCTGCGGGTTTTCCAGCCGCTCCTTCAGCTTGTTCGCAAATTGCGTCTGGATAGATTTTCCGAGCTTGTCCCATTCTTTCCGAGCACTCGGCAGAAATTCCAGCTCAAAGATCGTCAATGTTCACCGGGATGCCAACTTCATCCGCCCGCTGCCGAACAATCGCCGCCAGCTCGATATCCTCCAGGCGGTCCATCAGCTCCTCCCACGCCGCCGCAGGCACGAGATAGGCGGCCGGCGTATTGCGATTGAGGATGGCAACCGGAAACCCCCCGGCAGCGGCAATCACCGCGGAAGGGTTCTTCTTCAGGTCGGTGATGGACACACCGGCATCGGCAAGCAATGGCTGGATCATGACCACTTAGTGGCACATCCAATCGGTCATTTCAAGGCGCCGCTCCCATGCGCCAACTTGCCGGTTGAGCGGTGCCGCACATCCGCCTAGGAAGCGCGCATGGCATTCTCCCTCCCCGCAAACAGCCGCATCAGCGACAAGGGCAAGTCCTTTCCCGCCCCCGCCGGGGCGACCCGCACCAAGACCTTCAAAATCTACCGCTGGTCCCCGGACGATGGCGCCAACCCGCGCTATGACAGCTACAGCATCGATCTGGATGCGTGCGGCCCGATGGTCCTCGATGCGCTCATCAAGATCAAGGGCGAGGTGGACTCCACGCTCACCTTCCGCCGCTCCTGCCGCGAGGGAATTTGCGGCTCCTGCTCGATGAACATAGACGGCACCAACACGCTCGCCTGCACCATGGCCATCGAAGACATTGCCGGCGAAGTGAAAATCACCCCGCTGCCGCACATGCAGGTGGTGAAGGATCTGGTGCCGGACATGACGCATTTCTATGCGCAATACGCCAGCATCAAGCCCTGGCTGCAGACCGTCACACCCGCACCAACCTTGAAAGAGCGCGAGCAATCCCCGGAAGACCGCAGCAAGCTCGATGGCCTCTACGAATGCATTCTATGCGCCTGCTGCTCCACCGCCTGCCCCAGTTACTGGTGGAACGGTGACAAGTTCCTCGGCCCCGCCATCCTGCTGCAGGCCTATCGCTGGCTCGCCGACAGCCGCGATGAAATGACCGGCGAGCGGCTCGACGCGCTGGAAGACCCTTTCCGCCTGTACCGCTGCCACACCATCATGAACTGCTCCAACGTCTGCCCCAAGGGCCTGAACCCGGCGCTCGCAATCGCGGAAATCAAGAAATTGATGGTGGCGCGCGCGGTATAGCGGCCGCAGCGAGAGCGCAGCACTCGCTGTGGACTAGCTATCGTGCGGTGGCAGGCGAGCGAT
>JBBRKH010000273.1:0-3448 GCA_038217965.1 Sphingomonadales bacterium
CCACCGGCGAGCCAGGCGGCGTCACCCGTGAATGCCGCGGTGGCGGCGGCAATGCTTGTGGGGCGCTGCAGCGAAAAGGGCGTCATTTCGCCATCTCCTGCGCGCCTGCCGCGATAGCCGCCACGATATTCTGATAGCCGGTGCAGCGGCAGAGATTGCCTTCAAGCTCGTGGCGGATGGTGTCGACCGTCACGTCCGCGCCGTGCGTGTTTGCGATGGCGACGCCGGCGATCACCATGCCGGGTGTGCAGAAGCCGCATTGCAGCGCGTGGTGGGTGCGGAATGCGCGCTGCATCGGGTGTAGCGCGTCTGCGGTTCCAAGGCCTTCGATCGTGATGATGGCGGCGCCGTCGAGCGTGGCGACCAGAAGCGTGCAGGCCTTCACGGCTGCGCCGTCCACCAGCACATTGCACGCGCCGCACTGGCTGGTGTCACAGCCGATATGGGTTCCGGTCAGCCCCAGATCGTCGCGGAGCCAGTCCACCAGCAGGGTTTCGTCTGGCACATCCGCCGCATGGGGAGTGCCGTTGATCGTGAGATTTGCCGCCATGCAGCGCGTCTACCCAATGCACAACGCGGCGGCTAGTCTGACGATAGTGCCGGGTGTCAGATTTCCAGCCCCAGCGCAGTCTTGTAGGTGTCCAGCAGCGCTTCCTGTTCGGCCCGCGCATTCTTGTCCAGCCGGCGCAGGCGGACGATCGCGCGCATTGTCTTCACATCATAACCGTTGGATTTGGCTTCGGAATAGACGTCGCGGATGTCGTCCGCCGTGCCCTTCTTTTCTTCCTCGAGCGTTTCGATGCGCTCGATGAAAAGTTTCAGCTGTTCGGCGGAGACGTTGGCGGTCGACATGCGAGTCCTTTGAATGGCGGGCCTGACTAGCGGGGCGTCGGGGGTTCCGCAACCGGCGCCGGCCCGCTATCGGACCCCGGTGAACGCAAAGCCCGACATCCAGACCGGCGCACCGGACGGCAGCTATGGCGAACTGTTTCGCCTGGCGTCGCCGATCGTGATGTCGCGCTTGGGCGTGATGGCCATCGGCCTCACCGATGCCATCGTGGTCGGGCAATATTCCGCCAGCGAGCTCGGGCTGCACTCGCTCGGCTGGGCGCCCACGGTGACGGTCCTAGTGGCGGGCATCGGCCTGCTGATGGGGGTGCAGGTGATGACGGCGCGGCACATCGGCGCCGGCCGCCCGGATCTGACGGGTGCGGTGCTGCGGCGCGGAATAGTCTATGCGCTTTTTCTGGGCATCGCCGCGACTGCGGTGCTGGTGACGCTGGGGCCTTTTGCGCTGCGAAATCTGGGCCTGTCCCCCGAAGTGGCCGCCGGTGCGAGCGCGGTCCTCATCGTGTTCTCGCTCAGCATGACTCCCTATCTGGTGGCGGATGCAATCTGGTTCTGGCTGGAGGCACAAGGCAAGCCGCAGGTTCCGATGATCGCCATGTGGGTGGCAAATCTGGTGAACCTTGCCTTCATCCTCTGGCTGGTTCCGGGCAATTCGCCGTTTCCGGTTTCCGGCGCGGTGGCAGCCGCCTGGACCACGCTGTTTGCCCGGATTGCGCTGATGCTGATGCTGATCTGGTGGGTGTGGCGCTGGCCGGTGGCGCGCGCCGTCGGCGTCTTTGCGCCCACACCGCGCGAGCCGGAGCTGGCGCTGGAGCAGCGGCGGATCGGCTATGGCTCGGGCATTTCCTATGCCATCGAAGCGGGTGCCTTTTCCGGGATCAATTTCGTGGCAGCGCAGCTGGGCGTGATGGTGGTGGCGGCATGGGCAGTCGTCATGAATGTCGCCGCCATCATGTTCATGCTTCCGATGGGGATCGGTGCCGCAGCGGCAGTGCTTGTTGCGCGCTCGGTGGGGGCAAAGAGCATCATCGGGGTCAAGCGTGCCTTTGGCATGGGAATGCGGGTCGCGATGGTGTTGCTCGCGGCGCTTTCGATCCTGGTGTTTCTGGATGCGGAGCTGGTCGCGCGCGCCTATTCGAACGAGCCGGAGCTGCTGCGGATGGCGGGCAGCGCGCTGGTGCTGTCGTGCCTGTTCTTCATGATGGACGGCGCGCAGGTGGTCGCCTCCAACGCGCTCAGGGCACGCGGCGACATCTGGTGGCCCACGGGCATGCATTTCATCAGCTACATCGTCATCATGATTCCGCTTGCCATGTGGCTCGGCGTCTGGCGCAACGGTGGGCTGGACGGCATCATCTGGGCGGTGATCATTGCCAGCTTCGTATCTGGCATTGCGCTGATCGCGCGCTTCTACTGGCTGGGCGACCGCATGTCGGAGGAATCCTTGGCGGAGCATCTGCATTGACCGAACCCGTGCCGACGGCAAATCCGCCGTCCCTGCAAGCCTTCGCAATCCTTTATGGCGGGCTGCTGGTGATTGCCGGCGTACTCGGCTTCAAGCTCATCAAGCTGGGGCCGATCTTCGACATCGGCCCGCTGGCGGTGCCGGGCGGCGTGTTCGGCTTTCTGCTCGCCATCGTGACGGTGAATGCAACCGCCGAGCTGCACGGGCGGCCGGTGGCGCAGCGGATGGTGTTCATGGGCTTCGTGCCGCTCATCGTGTCGTTGGGGTTGATGCAGCTGGTGCTGGCGCTGCCGCCCGCCGACGGCTGGAGCGGGCAGGCCATGGCCGAGGCGGTGTTCGGTTCGTCGACCCGGCTGATCCTTGCCGGCATGGTGGCCTACGGGATTTCGCAGACGCTGGACGTGACTATCTTCACCTGGATGCGCGGACAGAAGGGCGGCCACATGCTGTGGTTCCGCGCCAGTGTCGCTGCGCTGGTGGCGCAGACGGTGGACACTTTCATCTTCGTGACAGTGGCATTTTTCGGCGTGTTTCCGCTTTTGCCGGTGATCGGCGGGCAGTTGACGGCCAAGGCAATCATCTGGGTGGCCGCCGTGCCGCTTTTGTATCTGGTGGTGTGGGTGGGTCGCCGGCTGGACGCGCACTAGTCCGCTTGCCGCCCAGGGTGGGCCAACCTGATCGGAGCCTGCTCGTGATCAACCGGCGTGCATGTAGCTGTGCATCCGTTCCGGAGCACTGGTATCGACGGCGACGAATTCCCAGCTTTCGCAGGTCATCACCAGCCGGCGATCCTGGTTGTTCGTGCGCATCCGGCGATGCACCAGCCCGACACCGGCACGGGATTTCAGCAGCCGCCGTCCGGTCACTTCGGTTTCCAGCCAGAGCAGGTCGCCGGGATAGACGGGGAGCAGCCAGCGGATGCGGTCGACGCCGGGTGTGCCGACGGACGCCACGGGATTGGCCTGCATTTCGTTGACCATTAGGCGCATCATCAGGCAGCAGGTCAGCCAGCCGGACGCTGCCAGTCGCTCGAAGAAAGGATGATCCTTCGCGCCTTCCTCGCGCAGGTGGAAGGGTTGTGGATCGTATCGATGCGCAAACTCGACCGCTTCGGCCAGGTTCACGGGCATGGGC
>JBBRKH010000274.1:0-3436 GCA_038217965.1 Sphingomonadales bacterium
ACCCCTGAGCTACGCCCGCTTGGCGCTGCCGACGGTGTCTTGTGCCGGCTGGGTGAGCGCGGGTCGTTAGCCCAGCTTGGTGCGACCTTGCAAGCCCCTTTCATAATCGCCGCTGGCGTTGCATATGCCGGCCTGACGTTCAAATTGCCGGAGATATCGCCTTGGCCAGCCTGTCGATGAGCCCCCAGGAGCGTGCAAGCATCGAAAGCTTCCGCCGCGACGTTGTCGAGGCATCGTTGCACAGCGTTGTGCTGGTCCGCTTTACCGCAGAATGGTGCGGGCCGTGCAAGCAGCTTGCGCCGATCATCGACAAGGCTGTCGCCGAAGTCGGCGGCGGGCGAACAAAGCAGGTGGTCATCGACATCGATCAGAACCGCGTCATTGCCGAGCAGTTTCGCGTTCAATCCGTGCCCACCGTCTATGCCTTTCTGGGCGGTCAGCCGGTGGATGGATTTGTCGGTGCGAAAAGCGAACGGGAAATCAAGACCTTCATCGAAAAGCATCTGGCGAGCCTGCCGCCATCGGCCGAGGAAGCAGGGCTGGACCAGATGCTGGAAGAAGCCCAGCTGCTGCTCACCGAAGGCGACGCAGCGTCTGCCGCCGATGCTTTTGCCATCCTGGCGCGCGAGGCACCGGAGCGCGCCGACATCATAGCCGGCTATGCGCGCGCACTGCTTGCGCTTGGGCAAACCGCCGGCGCCGCAGCGGCGCTTGCGGTGATCCCGGCCGACAGCAAGGATCCAGCCGTGGTGCAGGCGCGCGCTGCACTGGACCTTGCCGCAGCGGCTGCCGACACGTCGGAGGTCGCCCTGCTGGAAGCGCGCGTTGCAGCAGACGGCACCGATCATGACGCTCGCATCGCGCTCTCCAATGCGCTGTTTGCCGCCGGCAACCGCGATGCGGCCGCCGAGCATTTGCTGGCCTCCATTGCCGCCGACCCGGCCTGGCAGGAGGGCCTCGCGCGGGCCCGGTTGCTGAAGCTTATCGAAGCAGTCGGGCTTGGCGATCCCTGGTCCGCGGCGCTGCGCCGGCGACTTTCGGCGATTCTGTTCACCTGATGCATCCGCCCGCATCCATCGCCGAATTGCCTGCCATCGTCCGGCTGTTCCCGCTGGGTGGCGCCATCCTTCTGCCGCGCGCCGTGATGCCGCTCAACATCTTCGAACCACGCTATCTGGCGATGGTGAAAGACGCGTTGGCCGGTGACCACCTGATCGGCATCGTGCAACCGAAGGGTGACTGGAAATCCGACACACCGCCGTTGTTCGCCGTGGGCGGGCTTGGTCGGATCACCCAGTACAGCGAAACCGGCGACGGGCGCATTCTGATCGCGCTTTCGGGCCTGATCCGGTTTCACATCGCGCGCGAGCTGCTGGCGACAACGCCTTATCGTCAGGTCGAGGTGCACTATGCGCAGTTCCAGTCCGACTGGAGCCCACCCGAACCGCTGGCGCCGATCGCCCGCGCAAGTCTGGAATCGACGCTCAAGACCTATCTCGAGGGGCAGGACCTGTCGGCCGACTGGGAGGCTGTGAAAAGTGCCGATGACGAAGGTCTGGTCAACACCCTCTCCGTCGTCTGCCCGCTCGACAGCATCGAACGCCAGGCCCTGCTGGAAGCCGGCTCGCTGCCCGACCGGGCCTCCACGCTCACCGCTCTGATGACATTTGCACAAGGCGCCGGCGGCGCAGCAACCGACAGCACCATGCAATGAGCCAGCTCGACCCGGAGCTGCTGGCCATCCTTGTGTGCCCGCTGACGCGTGGACCCCTTGTGTGGGACGAACCCAACGCGCGGCTGATCTCGCCCCGTGCCGGGCTCGCCTATCCGGTGCGCGACGGCGTGCCGGTCATGTTGCCCGAGGAAGCCGTCACCTTCGATGAAGCCGCTAGAAGTTGAGCCCCACTCCGGCCTGAACGATCCGCGGAACTCCGGGCAATATCCCCCTCGAACGATCGGCCACATAGCTCTTGTCGAAGATGTTCTTGGCCGTCAGCGTCAACGTTACCGGTGAGCCCTCGATGCGCCAGCTGAGCGCTGCATTCACCAACGCCCAGGCGGCGATGCGCCCGCGCTGGCCATCGGGTGTCACCGGCACGAGATTGACGTCGTCGGCAAACAGCGCGCTCTGGCCTTGCAGCTCGATCTGGCCGGTGAATCCACCGATGCTGGCCCCGACGGCGGCGGAATAGAGCCATTCCGGGCTGTAGGGCAGACGGTTGCCCTCCACGTCGGCCGCGACACCACACGGCAGCGGGCCAGACCCGGTGGCAACCGGAGTTCCGCGAACTGCACCATCGAAGCAGGGAGGTGTTGCAATGCGCGTCGATGCAAATTCCGCCGTGGGCAGCCAGGTGATCGCGGTTCGGGCAAACACATCGAGGCCTTGAGTCAACCCGGCGGCCAGCGATCCAAACGACAGCGAAAGTTCGCCGCCACGGTGCAGGGTGCGCCCGGCCGAGGTGAGGCTGGCGCCCACGCCACCGGCAACCGATGCCGGGATGATCTGGTTGTCGAAATCCATCACGAAGCCGGTGATGTCGAAATTCACGCCGGCCGCCAGCACCCCGCGCAGGCCCATCTCGTAATTCCAGCTCAATTCCGGATCGAGATCGATGGAGCCGCCGCCGGTGCTGATGATGTCCGCCACGGGGGCCGGCGCAAAGCCGCGGTGCGCGCCGCCATAAAGGATGCTGGTGGGCGTGAGCGCAAAGGTGGCGCCGATGCCGGGGATCAGCCGGTCGGCGCTGGTGCGGCCTTGCGCGAAGAGCGTCTTGGCGCCGCTCGGCTTGCCGCCGACGATCACATCGATGGGGTTGGAACGGCGCGCATAGTCGATCATCTCGTAGCGAACGCCAGGCTGCAGCGTAAAGCGGCCGAAATCCAGGCTGGTCTGCACGAAGGCGGAAAGCGCTTCGGTGTCACGCTCATTGTCTTCGCGCACCCCGCCGTTGACGCTGGTGCCGGGCGTGCGGCCGGTTGGCGTGTCGGAATTGATCTGCATCCGGTGCTGGCGTTCGCTGTGGAAGCGCAGGCCGAATTCGGTGCTGCCGCCGATGCCGGTGGCGAGAAACTCGGCATGGTCCAGGGTCAGCCTCGATTCGACGCCCCAGGTGTCGTAGTTGCGCAGACGGCCTTCATTGCCGCAGGTCGTGTTTACATTCGCCATGCCGCCGCACAGCGGATCGGACGCATCATTGGGGCGCTGCGCGGAGTTGGACGATTGCCGCCACCAGTGGCGATCAAAATAATGGTAATAGCCGGTGGTGCGCAGCACGATGCCATCGTCCATTTCCCAGCCGTGCGAGATTGATCCGGAGAGGCGTTCGGTGGTGAACCGGTCATTTTCGAACGCGTTGGCGCGGAAGTCGACAGCGGCTTCGGCGCGGGTGAGGCCCGAGTAGCTGACCTGGCTGTTTTCCGCGAAGCGCGAAGC
>JBBRKH010000275.1:0-3407 GCA_038217965.1 Sphingomonadales bacterium
TGACGGCCATGCCGTAGCCGGGGACGATGATGATCTTTTCGGCGTTTTTCAGGATGAAGGCGGCATCCTCTGCGGAGCCGCGCTTCCACGGTCGATCCGTGGCAGACGCCGCACCGGTTGCGCCGGATTCCGCACCAAAGCCGCCGGCGATCACACTGATGAAGCTGCGGTTCATCGCCCTGCACATGATGTAGCTGAGGATGGCGCCGGATGAGCCGACGAGCGCGCCGGTGATGACCATGGCGGAATTGCCGAGCGTGAAGCCCATGGCGGCGGCAGCCCAGCCGGAATAGCTGTTTAGCATGGAAACCACGACCGGCATGTCCGCCCCGCCGATCGGGATGATGAGCAGGAAGCCGATGGCAAACGCGAGGATGCAGATGGTCCAGAACATCGCCGGGGTCTGCAGCGAGAAGATGCCGACCAGCACGATGATGCCGGCGAGCACGCCGAGATTGAGGATGTGTCGGCCCGGCAGCATGATGGGCGCACCCGACATGTTGCCGTTCAATTTCAGGAAGGCGATGATCGAGCCGGAAAAGGTGATGGCGCCGATGGCAACGCCGAGGCCCAGCTCGATGCGACTGCCCTTGAAGATTTCAGTTCCGGAGGCGTCCAGGATGCCAAACGCGCCGGGATTGAGGAAGGCTGCTATGCCGACCAGCACAGCAGCGAGACCAACCAGCGAATGGAAGGCGGCGACCAGCTGCGGCATGGCGGTCATCGCGATGCGCTGCGCCACGATATAGCCGATGGCGCCGCCGATGGCGATTGCCACGCCGATTTCGAATGCGTTGGCAAGGCTATGGGTAACGATGGTGGTGACCACGGCGATCAGCATGCCGATCATGCCGAAGCGGTTGCCGGCGCGCGAGGTTTCCGGGCTGGAGAGGCCGCGCAGCGCCAGAACGAAAAGCACGCCAGAGGCGAGATAGGCGAGCATGGCCCAGGCTGGGGTGTGATTCACATATTCCATGGCTTAGTGGCCCCCACCCTTTTTCTCTTTTTTCTTGTACATGGCGAGCATGCGCTCGGTGACGGCAAAGCCGCCGAAGATGTTGATGCTGGCGAGCACAACCGCAAGCAGGCCAAGCCATTTGGCCACGTCGCTGCCTTGCGCCGCGGCAGCAATCAGGGCGCCGACGATGATGACCGAAGAGATCGCATTGGTCACCGCCATCAGCGGCGTGTGCAGCGCCGGGGTGACGGACCAGACGACATAATAGCCCACAAAGCAGGCCAGCACGAAGATGGAGAGGGTCGATATGAAATCCATGGTTTTAGCGCTCCGCCGTCCAGGGCAGGACGAAGTTTCGCCCCTCCGCCCAGCTTGTCCCCACCATTTTGCCGTCCACCAAACACGCCTGCGAATGATACATGCCCTGACCATCGGTGGTGCGGAACGCCACACAACGACGCCCCTGCGCTTCTCCCGCACGTCCGGCCAATATCTCGCTTCGATAAAAGCTGCCGGTCACCGAGCCATCTTCGGCGATCTTCAGTGCCATCGGCTGGGTATAGGGCTTGTCCGTCAGGCTCGGTCGAAGATCGACCGTCCATGCGCCGGACATGCCCTGCACGTCGGCTATTGCAGGCGTTGCTGCCAGCGTTGCCAGCATCACCAGGCCCCTCATGCCTGCAGCCCCGGATGCACGATGGCCCCGCCATGCGTTACCCGTATCGCTTTCACGATCTCGTCGTCGTCCGGCAGCACCAGCATTTTCGCTTCCTTGTCCCAGAAGGTGGTGACGAGCGTCAGCAGGTTTCTGGCGAACAGCGCGCTGGCATCGGTTGCCAGCCGGCTGGGATAGTTGATGTGCCCGATGATTGTTACGCCACCTTCCGTCACCACCGTCTCGCCGGCCACCGAGCCTTCCACATTGCCGCCCTGCTCGACCGCCAGATCGACGATGACGCTGCCCGGCTTCATCGTCGCCACCTGTGCGGCGGTGACAAGGCGCGGCGCGGGGCGGCCCGGGATGAGGGCCGTGGTGATGACGATGTCCTGCTTGGCGATGGTCTCGCTCACCAGAGCTGCCTGCTTGGCCTTGTAGGCGTCCGACATCTCCCTGGCATAGCCGCCGCTGGTTTCCGCCGCCTTCGTTTCCTCATCCTCCACGAACACCGGTTTGCCGCCGAGCGACATGATCTGTTCCTTCGTGGAGAGGCGCACATCGGTCGCGGAGACCACGGCGCCCAATCGCTTGGCGGTGGCGATCGCCTGCAGCCCGGCAACGCCGACGCCCATCACGAAAACGCGGGCGGCGCTGATGGTGCCGGCGGCGGTCATCATCATCGGAAAGGCGCGGCCATAGCGTTCGGCCGCATCGATAACGCTCTTGTAGCCGGCGAGATTGGCTTGCGATGAAAGGATGTCCATCGATTGCGCACGGGTGATGCGCGGCATGAACTCCATGGCGAGCGCGGTGATCTGGCCGCCGGCATAGGCGGCGAGCCTTTCACCGGACTGGAAGGGATTCAGGCTGGCGACGACCACCGCGCCGGCAGGCAAGCCTGCCGCATCCGGGCCCTGCACCGAGAGAATGAGCTTTGCGTCGGCCAGCGTTGCCGCGCGGTCTCCGACACTGGCGCCGGCGTCGATGAAGGCCTGATCGGCGATGTTGGCGTCGGCCCCGGCGCGCGTTTCAACCGCGACGCTCGCGCCCAGCGCGATGAATTTCCTGACGGTTTCCGGCGTGGCTGCGACCCGCTTTTCGTGAGCGGCGCTGTCCTTCAGGACGGCAATCTTCATTGGCGAATTCCTTGGACAGGCTAAACGAGGAAGATTGCCATCGCGACGAGGAGGAGTGCGATCAGGACGATTGCAATCTTGCTGATGCTCAGGAAGCCGTCGTAGGTTGCGAGATTGTCTTTCGCGTTCTTGTCTATTTCGGTCATGGCGCTCCCTCAAGCGATGCTGGGCAAGGCGTTCTGGCGCGTGAACCGAAAGTTTACAAGCCCGCTTCTGCCAGAGCCTCGGCTTGCCTGGCTGCAACTTTTGCTTCTTCGAAGTCGGCCATCAGCGCGCGGAACATGTGCGACCAGTTGAGCTCTGCCCCAAGCTGGATGAAGACGCCGCCGAGACCGATTGCGGCCCTGTCCATGAAGACGAATTCGGCCGGGATGGTAACGGTGCCAAGCTTGCGCAGCTCCTGGTGAACCTTGGCCGCTGTCGCGCGCCCATATTCGCCCGGCCGCCCGTCCAGATCGATGGGCCGCACCCGATCCTCCAGCAGCGGGCCATAGAGGAAGCGCGCCCACACCAGCAGGGTCTCGCGAATCTCCCGCGTAAGCCCCTTGAAGCCCCACAGTTCAAACGCATGTGCCGCCTGCGCGTCATTGCCGGTTTCGATGGCATGGAAAAGCTGGTTCACCCCTTCGATGAAATGCGGCGGAAAGATGCGCAC
>JBBRKH010000276.1:0-3394 GCA_038217965.1 Sphingomonadales bacterium
GCCGGCGGTGTGGGTGAGCAGGTGACGCACGAGAATTGGCTTCTGCGCCGGCCGCGCCTGCAGGCCTTTTGCCGGATCCACCAGCACTTGCATCGCCTTGAACTCGGGCATGATGTCCGAAATCGGCGTGTCCAGCGCAAGACTGCCGAGCGCCACCTGCTGCATCACGGCAACCCCCGTCACCGGCTTGGTCATGGAATAGATGCGCCAGAGCGTATCGGGCGTTACCGGGCTTCCGCCCTCGAAGGCGGTTTTTCCGGCCGTCAGCCAGGTGGGGCGAAAGCGCCCCGGCTCCAGCAGGCCGATGATGGCGCCCGGAACCTTGCCGTCTGCCACATAGCCGTCCAGCAGCGCCTGCGTTGCCGCGTTGCGCTGGGCCCGGGCGCGCGCCGGCGCGCCGGCTCCGGCCGCCAGGGCAGATGCGGCAAGCGCCTGCAGCATCGAGCGGCGATCGATTGTCAGTGTTTCCATGTCGCAATCACCCCCTCGAGTTCGTCGACCAGCGCCTGCACAGCACCCAGATGCGGCCGCTCGGCCGCAAGAATCGCCGCAAACACCTTCTTCTTCCACGCCATTGCGTCAAGGCCGTGGGCGCCGCTTTCGCCGGCCGAGTGGATGACGATATCGATCAATCGGTCGGCGGCGTGCAGCCTGCCCCAGAGATAATCATTCTCCCGCCAGCTGCGGCTGAAAAAGGCGCCGAATGCATTCAGCTGCCATCCCTTCAAACAGGCCCGCGTGCCGCCACTCTTGAGCGCGGTCGCATCGTCGGGCGAAATCCGGTCTACGCGGATTTCATCCAGACTGTCGGCGCTGTCGTCCTGCATCTGCGGCAGCAGCGCAATGTCGTAAAAGGGAAACCCCAGCCACGCCCTGACAAGCGAATGCCGCATCGGCTTGCCCATCCGAGCATCCACCGCTGCTGCCGCCAGCAACTCATCCGCCGCCCGGTCGAGCGTCGAAAGATCGAGCGTTGCGATGAGCCGGTCGAGCGCATGCCCACCGGCTGCCAGCTGCGCATCGCCGCTGGCGCGGGCAATCCTCAGGGCCACATCGCCAAGCCCCTCCCGACCACTGTGTGTCAGCACGCTGCGACGCACCACGAACGGAGAAATGGCGGCATACAGCGCGGATTTCACCGCTTCGGCCGCCGTGCGCTCTTCTGCCGATGGGCTGGAGGCAATTTCCGCCGTCAACCGCTTCACCACGAAGCGCAGCCGGCGCACGCGAAACCCTATGTCCAGACCCTTCAGCAGGCGAACATAGCCACTGGCATCGGCATCTCGCGCCACCGCCCCGTCGACTGCAAAGGCGCCCCTGTGCTCGGCGGCATCAAACAGTGCCCCGCGCACGCGCACGGCCTCGGAAACCTCCAGGTTGGCGGTGCCGGAGAGCAGCGTCGCCGATTCGTCCAGCACGCGCTGCAGTTTCAGCTGGGCATAGGCCGCGAAGGCAAAGCCGGCTTCGCGCGCGGCGAGCGACTGGACGCGCGAGCGAGCTTTGGCAAGCCGCTCGGGACCCAGCGGCAGGAAGAAGAAGCGCGGACCGACGGCACGCAGGATGGCGGCATCGACCGCCGGGGTCATCCCGTCCAGCACGGCGCGCAGGCGGCGTATCCGTGCCGAAAGCCCGCCGATGGCCTCCAGGCTGTCACGGATCGGCTGCTCGCGCGGAATGTCGGCGAGCGCCCGCAGAATGGTGGTGAAGAAGCCGGGCGGCTTGCTGTCGCGCACATCTGCCATGCCACCCGGCTTGGGGTCGATATAGATGAATCGCCGGTCAACCTCACGGTGCGAAGGCTTCATCTTCACGGTTTCGATGGCCGGGCCGAACGGTGCGTTGTTCAGCACGCTTCCGTCGATCAGGGCGATGCTCTCCGCCGCGCGGTCACTTGCCATCTGGTCGCGCACGAAGGCCGCGCGGCGCGGCCAGGGCTCGCCCAACGCTGCCATCCGGCGATCAATTTCGCCCAGCGTCGCTGGTGGAAATGCGCCGGGAAAGGATGCCGTCGCGCGGGCGGCAAACAGCAGTGCGGGCCGTTCCCCCAGAGTTCGTTTCGGCAAGCCCTGCGCGCGTGCCGCCTGCCGCCCCTCACCGCGCGCGTCGATCGCGTCGCTGCGCTGCATCACGGGCGGGGCGCGAAAGCTGAACAGGCGGCGATGCTCGCGCTCGGTGACGGACGCTGGCGAATGGATCGGCAGGCGCGATGTCACGCCGTGGTAGTCCGTCACGGTCACGAACAGCTCAAGCCCCATTGTCGGGGGCACCAGCGCCGGGCCCGGCTCGCCGGCTTCGGTTGCCAGCAGCGCCTCATCAAGCAGCGCGGTGAAGCCATCGCCGGAGAATGGCGGCTTGAACCAGCGGCTGCGCACGAAGCGCGACAGCTTCAATGCGATTTCCGCGCGTACCGCCGGATCGTCGACCCTGGCCAGGCTTTCCGAACGGCGCGCGGCAAACCAGCCCACCGGCTCCTTGTAGAACTGGCTCAGCCGCGAAAGGCCCATGTCGGGCCGGGCATCCGGATCCAGCAGCACATCGATGTCAGCCTTTTCCAGCCACAGCTTGCGCAGCGGCTCCATGTCGTGGCCCGACACGATTGCGCGGGCGAGCAGAATGCCGTTGATACCGCCGGCGCTGGCGCCGGTGATGATGTCGCAGATGATCCGCAGATCGACGTCGGCGCCGATGTGATCCAGCATTTCGCGCCAGATCTGCTCGCTGTCGCCGTCATGCAGCCCGCTTCCGGCCTGCCGCGCCTCGCTTGCCCGCAGCAGCTTCCACAGTTCCTTGGTGACGCCGTGCATGTAGATGGCGAGGCTGACCCCGCCGTAGCAGACAAGCGCCAGCCGCAATTCCTTTTCGCGCGGCCCCGTTTGCAACCCAATCCTCCAAACGTCAGAAGTCGGCCAGCACCTGATCCGGCGGACGATGTCCGTCGGCGAACACCCGGATGTTGGCGATGACCTTGTCACCCATAGCCTGCCGCCCTTCGTAGGTGGCGGAGCCAAGGTGCGGAACGAGCACCACATTGTCGAGCTCGACAAGTCTTGGGTCCACTGCCGGCTCATGCTCGAACACGTCCAGCCCGGCGCCGGCGATTTCAGCGGATGTGAGCGCTGCGACCAGTGCGGCTTCGTCGATCAGCGCGCCGCGCGCCACATTGATGAGATAGGCGTGCCGCGGCATCAGTTTCAGGCGCGCAGCGTTCATCATGTGGTGCGTTTCGGGCGTTTCCGGGCAATTCAGGCTGACAAAATCCACCCGTTCGAGCATGGCATCCAGCGTGGGCCACCAGGTGGCCTCCAGCGGGCTCTCGACCGCGGCCGGCAAGCGGTGCCGGTTGTGATAGTGGATCGACAGGCCGAATGCGCGAGCGCGCGCGGCGACCGCCTGG
>JBBRKH010000277.1:0-3380 GCA_038217965.1 Sphingomonadales bacterium
TTCCATGCGCTTGACGAGCGAGGCTTCGGAATAGCGCGGCAAGGCCTGCGTGAAATGCTGCGTCGCCTCCACCTTTTCCGTCAGCGGCCGCTCGCCGACCGCCAGGCGGGGCAGTCGCCCGCCCTCCTCGTCATCCAGATCGTCGGTGCCTTCGGAATAAAGCGTCAGAAATCCCGGAAAAACGACAACCGTGCCCGAAGCACGCAAGCCGACCGTGCCGTCGTCCGCGACCAGATCCACCGCCGTCCGCTCCAGCTGCGCACTTGCCATCTGGCTGGCAACGGCCCGGTTCCAAACCAGCGTGTAAAGCCGTGATTCGTCGCCCGAAAGGCCGAGGCCACCCGCCGTCTTCATGAAATCCGTCGGTCGGATCGCCTCGTGCGCCTCCTGCGCATTTTTCGCCTTGGCGGTGTATTTGCGCGGGCTCGCCGGCAGATAGTCCGGCCCGTAGCGCTCCATCACCAGGTCCCGGGCCCGCGAGATGGCGCCCGACTCCATCGCGACACCATCGGTCCGCATATAGGTGATGTGCCCCGCTTCGTAGAGTGTCTGCGCCACCCGCATCGTTTGCTGCGCACCCATCCCGAGTTTGCGCGAGGCTTCCTGCTGCAAGGTGGACGTGGTGAAGGGCGCCGCCGGATTGCGCACCGCCGCCTTGACCTCGACCGCAGCAACGGAAAACACCGCCCGCTCGACCCGCGCGCGCGCCGCGTGCGCCACGCCCGCCTCGGGCAGCGCAAACTTGTCCAGCTTCACCCCGTCCAGCACGGCGAGCCGGGCTTCGAAGCCCTGCCCGGTGGCGGCCTTCATCGCCGCTTCCACGCTCCAGTATTCGCGCGGCACGAAGGCCTCGATCTCGCGCTCGCGCTCCACCACCAGCCTCAGCGCCACCGATTGCACCCGCCCTGCGCTCTTCGCCCCCGGCAGTTTGCGCCACAACACCGGCGAAAGCGTGAACCCCACCAGATAGTCCAGCGCCCGGCGCGCCAGATAGGCATCCACCAGATCCTGATCGATGTGCCGGGGCGCCGCCATCGCCGCCTGCACCGCGCCTTTGGTGACGGCGTTGAACGTGATGCGGGCCATCCCACCCTTTGGAACTGCCTTCTTCGCGGTCAGATATTCCGCCAGATGCCAGGAAATCGCCTCGCCTTCGCGATCGGGATCGGTTGCGAGAATGATCCGATCGGCCCCCTTCGCCGCCTCGGTGATTGCCTTCAGCTGCTTGGCGCGATCGCCAGACACTTCCCAGCGCATCGCAAAATCGGCGTCCGGGTCCACGCTGCCATCTTTCGGCGGCAGGTCGCGCACATGGCCGAAGCTCGCGAGAACCTTTGCCTTGCCACCGAGATATCCCTCGATCGTCCTTGCCTTCGCCGGCGATTCGACGATCACCAGATCCATAAAACGCCTCTCGAAATGCCTGCAACAGGCGGGCGGCCTCTAGACCCCATCCCGCAAAGCCGCAACCTCATGCCGCCGGTCATGCCAGCGCCACCCGCCCGCCGGCATGCCGCCGCAGTCGTCCGTCCAGCTCCAGATCGACCAGCACCGTCATCACCGAAGCCACATCGAAGCCGCTCAGGCGCACGACTTCGTCAACCTGCACCGGAACCGACGAAAGCAACGCCTCCACCACCTGCAAGACATTCGACGCTGCCGTCTCTCCGGGCTCGACCCGGGGCCCGGCTGCAGCCTTGCCATAGCGCGAAAGGACTTGTGGGCCAGCCTCGCGGCAAGCTCCAAACGCCCCCAAAACTGCAATCACATCGCCCGCATCCTCGACCAGCTCCGCGCCTTCCTTCAAGAGCAAATTGCCACCGCGGGCGCGCGGGTCGGCCGGATGCCCCGGCACCGCCATCACCTCCCGGCCCGCCTCGCCCGCCATCCGCGCGGTGATCAAAGACCCGGAGCCCAGCGCCGCCTCCACCACCACCACCCCGCGCGAAATCCCGGCAATCAGCCGGTTGCGGCGCGGAAAATGCCGCGCCTGCGGCTCTGTTCCCGGCGGCATCTCGGAAATGACGAGGCCCCGCATGGCGACATCATGCTGAAGCTCGGCATTTTCGGGCGGATAGGCCACATCGATGCCGCCGGCGATGCAGGCAATTGTCCCGGTCGCCAGCGCTCCCGTATGCGCTGCTGCATCGACGCCGCGCGCCATGCCGGAGACAACCACCCAACCGGCCCGGCCCATATCCTCGGCCAGCCCGCGCGCCAGCCCGCGGCCGGCCGCGCTGGCATTGCGCGCCCCGACGATCGCCACACCAGGGCGATTGCCCAGCGCCGTATCACCCAGCACGATCACCACCGGCGGGGCATCATGCAATTCTGCCAGCAGGGCGGGATAGTCCGCCTCCCCCAGAAACACATGGCGCGCGCCGATGTCCGCTGCCCGGCCAAACTCCGTGTCTGCGGCCGCGCGCGAAAACCCGACGGATGCAACACCATTCCTGCGCGCCAGATCAGGCAGTGCAGCAACCGCATCCGCAGCCCCGCCAAACCGCGCCAGCAGATGCCGGAAACCCACCGGCCCGACGCCGTCCGACCGGATCAACTGCAGCCTTGCCACCTGCTCGGCGGCGGAGAAATGTCCACTCAAGCCTTCTGCCCGATCTTCGGCTCGGTGCCGGCGCGCAGCCGGGCCAAATTTTCACGATGTGTCCAAAGCACCCATAGGCTCAGCCCCAGCAGCACCGCGGCAATCGCAACCTTCCCGAAAACGGCCGCCGCAATCGCTGCCGCAAAGCCGCCCGACATTCCGCCGATCGACGATTGCCGGGTCGCGGCCGCCGCTGCCAGCCAGGCCAGCGCAAACACCAGCCCAGCCCAAGGCAGCAGGCCAAAACTCACACCGAGCAAGGTTGCGACGCCCTTGCCCCCCTTGAAGCCAAGCCAAACCGGATAGCAATGCCCGAAGAATGCCGCAGCGCCGGCCGCCAGACCGGCAGCCTCGCCGCCAAGCGCCGTCGCCAGCCAGACGGCGAGAAACCCTTTCCCTGCATCCAGCAGAAGCGTGGCAGCAGCCAGCCCCTTGCGCCCGGTGCGCAGCACATTGGTGGACCCTATGTTGCCCGAGCCGATGGCGCGGATATCCCCCGCACCGCCCAGCTTCGCCACTATCAGCCCGAAGGGAATGCTGCCCAGCAGATAGCCGAGCGTCAGCCAGATCAAGAGGTCCATCATGCGCGCAAGGCTAACGAGATGCGCGACGCCGTCAACCACGGCAACCGAAAATCAGCCCACCTTGAACTTCGTCACCACATCATGCTTGGCTTCGCAGGCAACGGTTTTCCTAGAGCCTTTACCCGGCCTTTTTGAATCCTTCGTCGATATCCACCAATCGGCTCAGATTTCTCGCAGCTCTCGCGAAACATCCT
>JBBRKH010000278.1:0-3365 GCA_038217965.1 Sphingomonadales bacterium
CCGCGACCGATCGGGCGTATCGCCAAAGGCAAAGAGCGGCGGCGCAAAACCATCCACACCGAAGTCGGACCGCTGCAATCGACCACGCAGGTCAATCGCAAATTGCTCGCCCAGCGCAATGTCCGCGCGCCCGTTGGCGCCCCAGCTTTCGAAGTCATCCCGCTCGCGGCCGCCGCGCTCCTCGGCAAAGGCCGAAATTCCGTCGGTCGTCTGCCAGTTTGTGCCAACGCTCAGCGCAATCGGCCCGGCCCGGCCGGAAACACCCGCCCGCGCCAGCCAGCTGCTGCGCGAGCCGCCCTCGGCGCGCGCCATTGCCTGCCAGTCCTCGGTCGGCTCGGCTGTCACGATGTTCACCACCCCGCCGATCGCCTGCGATCCCCATGCCAGCGATTGCGGCCCGCGCACTATTTCAACCCGCGCAATGTGCGCCGACGAAAGACTGGCGAAATCATAGCCGCCGCCTGGCGACGCGGGATCGGATGTCTTCACCCCGTCGATCACCACTGTTGTCTGTTCGCCCTCCGCGCCGCGGATGCGCACGGCGGCAAAGCCGCCCGCACCGCCGTTGCGGGTCACCACCACAGCCGGCGACAAAACCAGTATATCGAGCAGCAGTGGTGCCTGCAGCTGCTCGATGCGCGCCCCCGAAACGACAGTGACCGAGGCTCCCAGATCTTCGATCCGCACCGGCACGCGCGTCGCCGACACGATGATGGACGGTTCGACCGCAATCGCGGCAGCGGCAATGGCTTGGAGCAGGATGGGCAAGGTTCAGGCTTTCGTTGGCAATGGCGACACAGCCGGGCGTTAGCCCGACACACACGTCGCCCGTGCGAAACGGAAGCCGCACCCACCAAGGCACAGCGACTTCATCGGCCGCCCCGGACTCCCCGCCGGCGCAACTGGACGACCGACACAGGCAGGTCTCCTGGCTCCCGGATCATCGGCCTCGCCGCCGCCTTCCCATCCTTGCGAACAGTGGCAACTTCGCAGCGCACCTACCCGGTTACAGTTGCGGGGACAGCGCCGGACTGAGCGAGACAATCCCCGCCGCACCGGCTTCCCTTTTCACCCCGGCTCGCGCCGGGGCACCTGCATCGATATGCGCTCGCTAGCCCGTCGGCTGTCAGACTGCAACCGGCGCTGCGATGGCCGGATGAGGATCATAGCCCTCGATGGCCACATCATCGGCCAGATAGGAAAACAGATCGGCAGGCCTGCGCTGCAGCACCAGCTTCGGAAACGGGCGCGGCGTGCGCGAAAGCTGCGTCTCCACCAGATGCGCATGATTGCGATAGAGATGCACATCCGCCCCCATCCACACCAATTCGCCCGGCTCCAGATCGCATTGCTGCGCCAGCATCCTGAGCAGCAGCGAAGCCTCGAAGATGTTGAATGGAAAGCCGAGCCCCAGATCGCAGCTGCGCTGATAGAGAATGCCCGAAAGCCGCCCACCGTCCACGAAATACTGATACGTCATGTGGCAGGGCGGCAATGCCATTCCGGCAAGTTCTGCAACATTCCAGCCGGTGAAGATGTGCCGCCGACTGGCCGGATTGGTCCGCAAGCCCTGCACCAGCGCCGTCATCTGGTCATGCTCGCGGCCATCGGGACCAAGCCAGCGTCGCCACTGCTTGCCATACACCGGCCCAAGATCACCCCATTCGGCGGCAAACGTATCGTCCGAAAGGATGCGTGCCTCGAACGTATCGCGGTCGATCGCCGCGCCGGTTTCGCGGGCGTAGCGAGCCATTGGCCAGTCCGTCCAGATATGCACGCCCACCGCCACCAAGGGCCGGATGCTGGTATCCCCGGACAGGAACCAGATCAGCTCCTTCACCGCCGATTTCCAGTAAACCCGCTTGGTGGTCAGCAGCGGCACCGTCCCGGCAGACAGATCAAAGCGCAAGGTGGCGCCAAACAGCGCCCGCGTCCCCACACCCGTGCGGTCCTGCCGCTCCGATCCGGTTTCCCACACCTGGCGCATCAGATCGAGAACGGCGATTTCAGGATGGGCTGTCATATGCTCGACCTAGCGGCGCGGCAACGGCAATAAAAGTGATCACTATCCCCAATCGGGGATATTTCACGGGCGCAACAGTTGCCGCATACATGCAACCACGAGATGAGGAGCCAGCGAGCATGATACGGGTGATTGACAGCAGCAATCGGGAAGTTAGCAGCGAAGCGCTTTACGCGATGCATGCAGACCGCAAGACAGTCTTCGTCGACCGGCTGAAATGGAATGTGCCTGTCGTCGAAGGCCGTTACGAGATCGACGAGTTTGACAACGAGCATGCCGTATACCTCATCGCCTCACACCCGGACACCGGCGAGCATCTCGGCTCCGTCCGTCTGCTGCCCACCACGCGCAAGCATCTTGTCGGCGATATCTTCGCCACACTCATCGATGGTGAAGTTCCCCGCGGTGCGGATGTCTGGGAAATCACCCGGCTGTGCACATCGCCCTGCCTTGCTGACTGGGAAGCCCACAATGCCATCCGCGAGCAGTTGGCAACCGCGCTCATCGAATATGCACTTACCATGGGCATCACCCGCTACACGATGATGACCCACACCGCCTATCTTTCGCAGCTGCTGGCAACGGGCTGGGATGTCGAACCGCTGGGCCTTCCCAAAGAGATTGGCGGGCAATCGCTCGGCGCCCTCCAGGTGAATGTGCACGCTTCCACCCTGCAGCTCTTCCGCCGCAAATTCGCCATCAGCGGGCCTGTGCTCAGGCTTGATCTGTCGGAATAGGGAACGGTGGCTTCATGCGGCGATTTCCGACCCTGCGCCGCCTGAAGCCTTCCGGTCCCTCGGACGCCCTGGCAAAGACCCATGGCATGGAACCACGGCCCTCCCCGTGCTCCTCTCGCCGGTCCTGCCGGGGCGTCCAACCTTTCAGGGGCCGGTAAACAGCAAAGACCGGTATCGCGCATGACAGCCAACGCTCGCGAAACAGCCCCGTGAACCCTGCCGAGCTGGTGCCGGCGATGGCGCTCATGGCCACCCTCACGCGCGAACTTCTCTGGATCACCGCAATCGCCATCATGATCTCCAATGTGGACGATCTGGCAATTGACGCGCTCTGGCTGTTCGGGGTGGCGCTCCGTCCGGCGCCGGCGCTGCCCCCCGCTCCTGAAATCCCGGGCCGCTATGCCATCCTCATCCCGGCCTGGGACGAGGCCGCCGTCATCGCCGCCATGCTCCGCGCCCTTGTCGATACGCTGGACCATCCAGACTATGCCGTTTTCGTCGGCGTCTATCCCAATGATCAAGCCACCGCCTTCGCAGTCGCCACCCTGGCCGATCCGCGCATCGTCACGGTCACCACTTCGGGCCCCGGCCCCACAACCAAGGCC
>JBBRKH010000279.1:0-3365 GCA_038217965.1 Sphingomonadales bacterium
TGGGCGCGACAAGTGCGACCGGAAAGAGCCAGACCGATTTCACCCGAGGTGTCCCGCTTCACCGGGGGGCAGAGCCCCGCTTTCAGCGTCCGTCAACACCGACTTCGCCTCTCCGGGCCATCACGAAGGGAGGCTTCAATAGGTCCTGACCCTAGGACACCGATGCCGCTGTAGCGGGAATGCGGCGTTGGCGGATCAGCATCGTGGCCGCCGCGATGGCCAGCAGGCTTGACAGAAAGAAGGCCGCGCCGGGTGCATGGAATGGCGCATCCGGCCCGCTGAAGCGGCTGAAGATGTGGCTCATCACCGGCGGGCCGATGATAACCGAGAGGCTGGACAGAACGGCAATCGCCCCTTGCAGCTCACCTTGCTCATTGGCCGGCGCAAACGATGTCAGCATCGCCTGCATGGCGGGCACCGTCAGCCCGCCGATGGCGCCGATTGCAATGCCCAGATAGACCAGCTGCGGCGACTGAGCGAAGCCGTAAATGCCGAATGCCAGCGCGCCGGCCAGCGTGCCGGCCAGCGCGGTTCGCCATTCCCCCAGATGCAGCACCGCGCGCTTCACCAGAAGGCCGTTCACCAGCACTGCCAGGATGCCGACGCTGGCCAGCGACAGGCCCACTTCGAATGGTGTCCAGCCATAGCGGTAGGCGGTGTAATAGGGCCAGATGCTGTGCTGTGCCTGGATCGAAAGCTGCCACAGGAAGATGACGACCGCCAGTCCGGCCAGCGGTCCGCCGAGCTTGCGCAGCTGCCGCAGGCTGCCTGCGGGGGTCGCCCGCCGCCAGTCGAAGGCCCTGCGGCGGCTTTCAGGAAGGCTTTCCGGCAGGATGAAAAGGCCCAGCAGAAAATTTGCAGCGGCAAGTCCGGCGGCGGCGAAAAACGGAATGCGATAATCGACCGCGCCGATGATGCCGCCGATCGCCGGACCGAATATGAAGCCCAGCCCGAAAGCCACGCCGACCAACCCGAAATTTTCCGCACGCTTGTGTGGCGGGGTTACGTCGGCGATATAGGCATAGGCGGTTGAGTAGCTTGCGCCAAACAGGCCGGCGATGATGCGCCCGACGAACACGATGGCAATCGTCGGGGCAAAGGCGGCAATCAGGAAATTGATTGCCGACCCGGCGACCGACAGCAGCAGCACCGGCCGCCGGCCGAACCTGTCGGACAGATTGCCGAGCAACGGCGAAAACAGGAATTGCGCCAGGGCGTAGGCCATGATCAGCCAGCCGCCGATCGACGCCGCTTCCGACAGCGTCGCCCCGGTCAGCGTCATCACCAGCACCGGCATCACCGGGATGAACAATCCGATGCCGAGCGAATCCATGAACACCGTGATCACGATGAACAGCAGCGCGCGCCGCGGCGGCTCTATGGCTGCGTCTTCGGTGGCGGCCGGGCTCAAGCGGCCGGGCCGGGCGGCAAAGTCGTGGTGCCCAGCTTGCCATGCGCGCGCTCATAGCCCTTGATGTCACCGGCAGCGAGCAGGCGTGCCTGCGATTGCCACTGGTCGCGCTCCGGCCGGCCCGAAAAGCTGCCCAGCCGGGCGTCGACATGCGCCAGCTGCTGCGGCGTCCAGCCGCCGATCTGCGCGTAATGATGCACTCCAAGCGCGTGCAGCTGACGCTCCAGTTTCGGACCTATTCCCTTAATCTGGCGCAAGTCATCGCACTCCCCGGCCGGCTCCAGCAGGAAGGGCGAAGGCATGGCGGCTGCCACCGCATGCGCCTCCGCTGCTGCGGTCTGCGACACTGCTGCAAGGTCTGCTGCCGCGCGCGCCTGCTTCTGCTGGTTTGCGCGCACGGCAAGGAGCGCTGCACCCAGGCTGATGAAGACGGCCAGCAAGGCCAGCCAGAGAGCCAGATTGTCCATGCCGCCAGCGATGGCGAGCGCCATCGCGCCGGTCAACCGCTTCGCCCGTCAGGCGGTGCGCTTTGCCCGGTCTGCGGCGTTGGTGGACTGGATTGCCGATTTGATCATGTCCCAGTCGCCATCGTCCAGATTGGTGAGGCTGGCGAAGTTTCCACCGCTGGTCAGCCATTGCGCACCATCCAGCGCAATCACTTCGCCGGTCAGATAGTCGCAGCCGTCGGACATCAGGAAGATGGCAAGATTTGCCAGCTCCTGATGCTCGCCGAATCGCCGCAGCGGGATGGAGCTCGCGCCCTGGCCGGCGCCGGTCTTCTTCGCGAGCGGTTCCGGCATCAAGCGCTCCCACGCTCCCTTGGTGGGGAAGGGGCCGGGTGCAATGGCGTTGGCGCGGATGCCCTTGGGCCCCCATTCCACCGCCAGGCTCTGCGTCATCGCGGCCACACCGGCCTTCGACATCGCGCTGGGTACGGTGAACGGGCCTCCGGTCCACACCCAGGTGGTGACGATCGAAATGATGCTGCCTTTGTGGCCGCCCTCGATCCAGCGCTTGCCGGCGGCAACGGTCGTGTTGAAGGTGCCATGTGCCACGATCGAGGCAATCGCATTGAACGCGTTGGCGGAAAGATCTTCCGTCCGACTGATGAAATTGCCGGCGGCGTTGTTCACGAGGCCGGTCAACGGCGCCTCATCGAAGATTGCCTGCATCATTTCGTCGATGGCGCCGGCGTTGCGGATGTCGACTGCCTGCCCCGTCACCTTGCCGCCGGTTGCCTCGCGCAGTTCGGCGGCGGTTTCATCCAGCACGCTGCCACGGCGACCCCAGATGATCACCTCGGCGCCGTGCGCGGCATAGGCCTGTGCCATCGATTTGCCGAGCCCGGTGCCACCACCCGTTACCAGAATTCGGTGCCCCTGCAGCAGATCTGCGCGGAAAATCGACATGTTTCGCTTCCTTTTTTGCGGTTGTTGCGGATATGGCGGCCGGCAATGCCCCAGCAACCTATCACTATCGCCGCCACCGGGCTCGGTTGCCCGCTGCCGGCGTTGCAGCTGGCAAAGGCGGTGCGCGAAAATGGCCCCGGCACCTATCGGCTGGAGGCGGACGATCCGGCTGCGCAAACGGACATTCCGGCGCTGTGCGAAGAGCGTGGCTGGCGCCTTGTCGATGCCGGCGAAAACTGGTTTCTCGTTCGGGCCTAGCCCACCACGTCGCATTTCTCTCCGGCCACCCGCAGCTTGCCGCACAGATCGCGGGCGTCAGCAGGGCCACCGGCGCCCGTCACCCGCAGCCGGTATAGGGTCTTGCCATCCTTTGCAGTGGGCAGGATGACCGGGCTGAGCCCGGCAAGATAGGAAAAGCGGCCCGCAATGGCCTTCCAGGCTTCGCGGGCGCGCGTTTGGGATGAAAATGCGCCCAGTTGCAGCGTACTGCCACCAGCGCTCACCGGTTGCGGCGGTGCAATCGGCATCGGCACGGGCTGGTCTTC
>JBBRKH010000280.1:0-3353 GCA_038217965.1 Sphingomonadales bacterium
GGGGCTGTGTTGCAGTTGCTAAACATTTAACCACCACCCTCCCCCCCCTCGCGGTGCAGCGTACGCCCAGCTCTGTGGGGGGCGCTTGCTACGAAAGCGCAGCTCAGTCCGTGGCGCTGGCGACGCACGCGCAGGTCAGTCGGTGGCGCTTGCTCAGCAAGCGCAGCTCAGTCGGTGGCGCTTGCGAAGCGGATGGCAGAGGCAAGATGGTGTGCGCCATACTGCTCGACGAGGAGCCCGCGTTCCTGCACCAGCGGCGAACGCAGCGCTTCGGCGAAATCCAGGACCGGGGCAAAGGCCACGTCCTTGTCGGTAAACCATGCGGTCCATTCGTCGCGGCTTCTCCCCGCGAAAGTTTCGGCCAGAAAGGCCTTCAGCGGGTCTTGCTCCGGGCCGGCGGGCGAGGCCGCGAGCGGGATGAGATCGGGGCGGGCAAGCGCGGTGAGCAGGGTTTCGGCAAACTTGATCTCGCGGCCGCACAGCACGATGTGGCGGGCATCAGCGGTGCGATAGACCTGATAGAATGCGGCGCCGCCGAGCGAGCGCTGGTTGGCGGAATGGATCGGCGTGCCGGAAATGGCTGCGTCGCCGGCGATGTGGGCGCACCAGGGGATGAGGCTGTCGAACATCGCGAGGTCGATATAGTCGCCCTGGCCGCTGCGCTCGCGGCCAAGCAGGGCCATCAGGACGGCCGAGCAGCCGGTGAGGGCTGCCGCCATGTCGGCGGCGGGGACGCCGGGAACCACGGGGGTGCCGTCCGGGCCGTCATTGACCGAGAGAAAGCCGGCCAGCGCCTGAGCGCCGAGATCATGCGCGGGGTGGTGCGCGCGGCTGCCGGTCTGGCCGAAGGCGCTGATCGAGCAATAGACGATGCGCGGGTTCCGGGCCTGGACCTGCGGATACTCGAAGCCGAGGCGGGCCATCACGCCGGGGCGGAAGCCTTCCACGAGGACATCGGCAGTTTCGAGATGGTGCCACAGACGCCGCTTTCCTTCGGCTGCTTTAAGATCGAGCGTTTCTAGGGACTTGCCGCGATTGAGATTGCGGAACCAGAAGGATTCGCCGGATTCGAACGGCTCCATCTGGCGGGCAGGGTCGCCTGTGGGCGGCTCGATCTTGATGACCTCTGCGCCCTGGTCGGCGAGCATCATCGTGAGCATCGGACCGGGAAGAAAGAGCGAGAGATCGACGACTTTCAAGCCAGACAGCTTGCCCATCAGACGATCTTTCCGGCTTTCAGCCCGGCGACTTCGGCGGCCGAGAAGCCGATCTCCTCCAGCAGAGCATCGGTGTCGGCGCCAAGCTTGGGGGCGGCGCGGTTCGGCAGGCGCTTGCCATCAAGCAGGGTGGGGCTGGCGAGCGTGTGCAGCGGATTGCCATCAGGGTGGGCAATGGTTTCCACCATGCCGCGTTCGCGAATGAACGGGTTGTCCAGCGCTTGCGCCAGATCATTGACCGGCGCGACGGGGCAGATGCCGCCGAGCAGGGCAACCCATTGCGCAGTCGAGGCGGTCATAAAGATGGCGTCCAGATCGGCGGTGAGGGCCTCGCGGTTTTCCAGGCGCGCGGGGGTGGTGGCGTAGCGCGGGTCTGTGGCGAGGTGCGGTGCGCCGATGGTTTCCACCAGCCGCTCCCAAAATTTGGGCAGCTGGGCCATGATGAAAACCCAGCCGTCTGCGGTGCGAAACAGCTGGCTGGGGGTCACTGTCGGGTGCGACGAGCGCGGGCTGCGGCCGGTGATGGCGCCCTCGTTCAGATACCAGAAGGCGGGGTAGCTGGTCTGGTGCAGCGCGGTTTCAAGCAGGGAGAGATCGAAATCGCGGCCCTTGCCTGTCAGGCGCGCTTCGGTGATGCCGGCGAGTGTTGCGGTCGCCAGCATCTGGCCGGTCATGAAATCCACCATGGAAAGGCCGAAGCGGGTGGGCGGCGCGTCGGGCTCGCCGGTGACAGAGAGGAAGCCGGCTTCGGCCTGCATGAGATAATCGTAGCCGGGCCAGGATTCGCGTTCGTTGCCTCCGTTGGCGGATGCCGACAGCATGTTGGAACGCCCGTAGGCAGAGGCGTGGACGCAGACGATTGCGGGGTTGGAGCGGCTGAGGGCGGCGTATGTGAGGCCGAGCTTGTCGGGCTGGTCGCCGCGCGCATTGTTGGTGACGGCGTGAGAGCATTTCACCAGCCGGTGCAATATGTCCTGGCCTTCGGGTGTCTTCAGATCGAGGGTGAGCGAGCGTTTGTTGAGGTTGAACGCCTGATAAAAAAGGCTGTCGTCCGGCCCGAGGAAATAAGGCCCGGTGGCGCGGCTTGAGTCGCCGCCTTTGGGAGGTTCGAGCTTGATGACCTCGGCGCCCAGCTGGGCCAGCGCCATGGTGCCATAGGGGCCGGCGCCATATTGCTCGAGCGAGAGGATGCGAATGCCGGAAAGGGGGAGGTTCAAAGCCCCTCTCGCTTCAGGGGAGAGGGGTCGGGGAGCGGGGCGGCGCCCGCAAAGAGAGGTTCAGCCTCGCGAAGTGTCGCCAATATCGTCGCAAGCACGGCGTCTGTCTCTCCCGATATCGGCGGGTTCCAGAAGCGCCAAACCCGATTGCTGTCTGATACCGGAAATGCGGTTCTTGCGGCATCGGCTGGCGCATTCTGGCCATGCTGCCCGGCCGTCATGCCGGATTCCGCTTTATCCATTGTTTCGCAATGATCATCCGCTGCATTTCGTTTGTGCCCTCACCGATGCACATCAGCAGCGAGTCGCGGTAGTAGCGCTCGATTTCATACTCCTTGGAATAGCTGTAGCCGCCGAAGATGCGCATCGCTTCCTCGCTGTTTCTCACAGCCGCTTCGGAGGCGAAATATTTCGCCATGCCGGCTTCCATGTCGACCCGCTCGCCGCGATCATAGGCGGCCGCGGCATCGAGGGTCAGCAGGCGGGCGGCGCGGGCACGGGTCACCATTTCGCCGAGCTTCAGCTGGATGGCCTGGTGCTCGGCGATGGGTTTCCCCATGGTTTTGCGCATTTGGGCATATTCGGTTGCCAGGCGTAGCGCACCTTCTGCCAACCCCACGCCACGCGCGGCGACGTTGATGCGGCCAAGTTCGAGGCCGCCCGTTGCCTGGAAGAAGCCTTCGCCTTCGATACCGCCGATCAGCTGGTCTGCGCCGATTGCATAATCCTCGAAGATCAGCTCGGCGGAATCAATCGCCTTGTAGCCCAGCTTCTCGATCTTCTTGCCAACCTTGAAGCCTTCGCGCTTGTCGGCGATGAACAGACTCATGCCTTTGTAGCGCGGCTGGGCATCGGGATCGGTTTTAACAAGCAGGGCAAAAACCGAAACAATTATACCTTTGTAAAAAAAGTAATTGTT
>JBBRKH010000281.1:0-3340 GCA_038217965.1 Sphingomonadales bacterium
GCCAATGGCCATGCCGGTGAAAAGCATGCGTTATTGCGGGATGTTCAGGAATTTGCCGATTGTGTCGGGGTAGATGGCCCAGCATTCCTGCGGGCAGCTGTCCAAGCCTTCTTCGCGCAGGAGCAGCATGACAGATTGCAGATACATGCCGAGGTCTGACCATTGCGGCGGGCCCATCGTGCGGGCGACGGTTCAGAAGAGCGCGACGGGGGCGCCGAAGAACTGGAAGTTGCGGGCGAACCACAGCATGCGCGCCATCTTGTCTTCGCGGGGGATACCGAGTGCGGCGTAGAGGTCTTCGCCGACCTGGAAGCGATAGTCGCGGTACGGTTTTTCCAGTGTCTTCGGGTAGATATCATATTGGGTTGGCTCGCCCTTGGGGGCCTCCATCATCCGGGTGCGCATGATGGCCTTCAGCTCCTCGAGTTTTTCGCCGCCGACGACATCGATGTGCCAAGGCTGGAGATTGCCGCCAGACGGCGCGCGGCCGGCCTTTTCGACGATCTGGCGGAGGATGGCGGGGTCGACCGGTGTTGGCAGAAAGCCGCGGACAGAGCGGCGAGAGGCTATGGCCTCGCTTGTGGTCATCGGGACGTTCATCGGTTGGCTTTCGCAAGGTTGTTCGCGTGGGCTGGATTGCCTAAGGAGGGCCCATGCTGTCCAGCCTCCCCAATCTGCTGACGCTATCGCGCATTTTTGCGGTGCCGCTGTTCGTGCTGCTGATGTGGTGGCCAAGCTGGATCAGCTACAGCTTCGCCTTCCTGCTGTTCTGCGTGGCGGGGATCACCGACTATATCGACGGCTATCTGGCGCGGGCGCAGGGAACGGTTTCCAGGCTCGGCATCTTTCTCGATCCGATCGCCGACAAGATCATGGTGGTCGCCGTTATCGTGATGCTGATCCACAACGGCCAGATCCACGGCCTCAGCGTGATACCGGCGCTCATCATCATCCTGCGCGAGCTGGCCGTTTCGGGATTGCGGGAGTTTCTGGCCTCGGCGCAGGTTTCGCTGCCGGTGTCGAAGCTGGCGAAATGGAAAACCGCGTTTCAGATGATTGCGCTGGGCGCGCTGATCCTGGCGGTTTCCAGCGCGCATTGGTGGCCGGCGCTGCCGGCGCATGAAGTCGGGATTTTCTGCCTGTTCGTCGCGGCCGGGCTGACGCTGATAACGGGCTGGGATTATCTGCGGGTCGGCCTCAAGCACATGACGGATTGATGATCCGGCTGCTGTATTTCGCCTGGGTGCGGGAGCGGATCGGGCTGGGCGAGGAGAGCTTGCCGCTGGACGCCCCTGCCTTGCTGTCGGCGATAGTCGATCGGCTGTGCGGGCAATCGGCGGGGCATGCGGCGGCGTTTGCCGATGTGTCGCGCATACGGGCGGCGGTGAATCAGGATTTCGTCGGGTTCGATACGATGGTGCGGCCGGGCGACGAGGTGGCGCTGTTTCCACCGGTGACGGGCGGCTGATGTTCGAGGTCCGGGTGCAGGAAGCGGCGTTTGACCTGGGCGCTGAGCACGCGAGGCTGGCGGCCTTGGGGCCTGCGGTTGGTGCGGTGGTGAGCTTTGTGGGGCAGGTGCGGGATCATTCCCTCAGGCTGGAGCATTATCCGGGAATGGCAGAGCGGCAGTTGGCGGCGGTTTTGCAGGAGGCCCGCGCTCGCTGGCCTTTGCTTGGCGCAATCCTTGTTCACCGTTTCGGGGTGTTGCCGGTGGGGACGCCGATCGTTCTTGTGCTGTCAGCCTCTGGTCATCGGGAGGCGGCTTTTTCGTCTGCAGAATTTCTGATGGATTGGTTGAAAACACGCGCGCCCTTCTGGAAGCAGGCGGGCGGCGATTGGGTGGACGCAAAGGCGGGCGATGATGCAGCCGCATCACGTTGGAGGGACTGATGATGCTGACCTTGTACCAATATGAGCTGTCGCCCTATGCGGACAAGGTCAGACGGGTGCTGCGGCTGAAGGGGCTGGCTTTCGACACGGTGGAAGTGCCCGTTTCGAAGCCGGGAAAATACAAGGCCATAAGTCCGACGGGGAAGTTTCCGGCACTCGTGCATGATGGCCAGACGATTGCGGATTCAAGCGATATCGTGCGGCATCTGGAGACGGCTTTTCCCGCCGTTCGCGTGGCACCGGATGATGCGCGCGATGCAGCCTTGGCCACCATTCTGGAGGATTGGGCGGACGAGGCGCTGTATTTCTATGATCTGACGATGCGCAACTGGCCGCAGAACCGGGAGTGGTTTATCCGCGACTTGCTGCATTTTGAAAAGCCGGGAGTGCTGCGCGCTCTCCTCGCGAAGCTTGTTCCCGGCGCACTGGGCAAGGTGACGAAGGCGCAAGGTTTGGGGCGAAAGAGCGAGGCAACCGTGGTCGCCGATCTCGCGGCGCAATATGACGCGCTTGCAGCGATGCTGGACGGGCGGCAATGGCTGGCGGGGCCACGGCTTTCAACCGCGGACATTGCCGTGCGCGTGATGACGAATGTGCTGGAGCGCGCGGTGGAAGCGAAGGCTCTGCTGCATGCCCGCCCTGCCCTGCTGGCATGGGCGCAGCGGGTGGACGCAGCGGCACCGCCGGATGGGCTATCGATCACGCCGTCGTGAAGGGCGCCGAGGGGTTGCCCGGGAGGCCCCGGCGTGCGCCGGGGCGACGCCGGGAGAGTGCCTACGCGGTCAGGATCACCTTGCCCATTGCCTTGCGGTCCATCAGCATGCGGATGGCCTCGGCACCCCGTTCGAGCGGCAGGCGGGCGCTGATGTGGGGTTTTAGCCGGCGTTCGTGATACCAGCCCAGCAGCTCCTGCATGTTGGCTTCGTGCAGCGCCGGTTCGTGCGCGGTGAAGGCGCCCCAGAAGACGCCGACGATGCTGGCGCCCTTGATGAGCGGCAGGTTGAGCGGCAGCCTGGGGATTTCGCCGGCCGCAAAGCCGACCACCAGATAGCGGCCGTTCCAGGCGATCGAGCGGAAGGCCGGTTCGGCATATTTGTCTCCCACGGGATCGTATATGACATCGGCGCCCCGGCCGCCGGTCAGCGCCTTCACCCGCTCTTTCAGATCTTCGCTGCTGTAGTTGATCACTTCGTCGGCGCCGTAGCGTCTGCACAGCGCCAGCTTTTCGTCGGACGAGGCGGCGGCAATCACCTTTGCGCCCATCAGCTTGCCAAGCTCCACTGCGGTGAGGCCGACGCCGCCGGCAGCGCCGAGCACCAGCAGGGTTTCGCCGGCTTGCAGGCGCGCGCGCTGTTTCAGGGCATGGTGCGATGTGCCGTAGGTCATGGTGAAGCCGGCGGCGACATCGAACGGCATGTCTCCCACCATCGGCAGCACGCGGGTTTGGTCG
>JBBRKH010000282.1:0-3332 GCA_038217965.1 Sphingomonadales bacterium
AAGCCAGCCTTCCCCAACTCGAAGCCCCCGCCGAATAGCCCTCTCCCGCAAGCGGGAAAGGGCGGTTCGCGTCAGCGAGCGGGATGAGGGAAAAATCGCCTGTAGAAAGCCCCCGATGACCATCGATCTCACCCGCCCCCACCTGCTGCGCAGCGCCAACCTCATCGCCGGCCAATGGATCGAGTCCGACGCCAACGGCATCCCCGTCACCAACCCCGCCAACGGCGCCCTGATCGCCACCGTCCCCAAACTCGGCGCAGCGCACGCCCGCACAGCCATCGAAGCAGCCGCCGCCGCCATGCCCGCGTGGGCCGCGCAGACCGCCAAGGCCCGCAGCATCATTCTGCGCCGCTGGTTCAATGCCATCATCGAAAACCAGGCCGATCTGGCCCGCATAATGACCGCCGAGCAAGGCAAGCCGCTCACCGAATCCATGGGCGAAATCGCCTACGCAGCCAGCTTCATCGAGTGGTTCGCCGAAGAGGGAAAGCGCGCCTATGGCGACATCATCCCGCCCCACGCTGCTGACCGCCGCATCCTCGTCCTCAAACAACCGATAGGTGTCGCCGCCGCCATCACCCCGTGGAATTTTCCCGCCGCCATGATCACCCGCAAGGCGGGTCCCGCACTGGCCGCCGGCTGCCCCATGATCGTCAAGCCCGCCAGCAGCACGCCGCTGACTGCCATCGCACTCGCCGTCCTCGCCGAAGAAGCCGGCCTCCCCGCCGCCCTGCTCTCCGTCATCACCGGCAGCGCATCCGAAATTGCCGGCGAATTTTCCAGCAACCCCCTGGTTCGCAAACTCAGCTTCACCGGCAGCACCGAAACCGGCAAGCTGCTCTATGCCGCCGCGGCGCGGAATGTGCAGAAGATCAGCCTGGAGCTCGGCGGCAACGCCCCCTTCATCGTCCTCGATGATGCCGATCTCGACGCCGCGGTCGAAGGCGCCATCGCGTCCAAATTCCGCAACGCCGGCCAGACCTGTGTCTGCGCCAACCGCATCTACGCCCAGGGCAGCATCCACGACGCCTTCGTCGAAAAACTCGCCACCCGCATAAAGGCGCTGCGAGTCGGCGACGGAGCCACCGCAGGCACGGATATCGGCCCGATGATCGACATCGGCGCCGTCGAAAAAACCGAAGAGCATATCGCCGACGCGCTGGCCAAAGGTGGCAAGCTCATCACCGGCGGCAAAAGACAGGGTGGCACCTTCTTCGAACCCACCCTCATCACCGGTGTCACCGCAGACATGGCCGTCGCCACCGAAGAAACCTTCGGTCCCTTGGCCCCCGTGTTCCGCTTCGAAACCGACGCCGAAGTGATTGCGGCCGCCAATGCCACGCGTTTCGGGCTGGCTGCCTATTTCTACGGTCAGAATCTCTCCCGCGTGTTCAAACTCGCCGAGGCGCTCGAATATGGCATGGTCGGCATCAACACCGGCATCATCAGCACCGAAGTGGCCCCCTTTGGCGGCATCAAGGAATCCGGCATAGGCCGCGAAGGCGCCCGCGCCGGCCTGGACGAGTATCTCGAAACCAAATATCTCTGCATAGGCATCTGAACAAGCAGGCCGCTGTCCGGCCAAGGCATGCTGCCCGGCGCCCCCGGATCGTCGTCCCGGCGAAATCCCGAGCAACCTCCACCCGGACACAGGCCCGCTTTGCCGCATCCACGCATTGCTGTAGCATTTGGCACTCACCATGGCCGATATCTTCATCTCCTATGCTCGCCCAAGCGAAGCCGCCGCAGTTCAGCTTGCCAGCCATTTCCGCGCGCTGGGCTACAGCGTCTGGCGCGATGACGAGCTCCCCGCCCATCGCCCCTATGCCGATGTCATCGAAGAGCGCCTGCGGGAAGCAAAAGCCGTAGTGGTCGTCTGGTCGGCCGCCGCACTGAAATCGCAATGGGTTCGCGCCGAGGCCGAAATGGCCCGTGAAGCCCGCACGCTGGTCCAGCTCAGCATAGACGGCGTTCTGCCGCCGCTTCCCTTCAACCAGATCCAGTGCGCCGACATGAACGGCTGGCACAACAACGGGAACGCTCCCGGCCTGCAGAAAATCGAGGCAAGCCTCGCCGAGTTGCTGCAAAGGCCGACCCTGCAGACCACCGCCCCACCGGCAACCAGCGTCCAGCCAACCAGGCCAGAGCAGTTCGCAGGCCGCGCGATCGTCGCCGTCCCGCCGGCTGCCCGGGCAGCAGGATCAGCGTCAGCCGATGCCGGCCACCCGGATCACCCGGGCGAAGGCCTGCGTGCCGACATCATGGCCGCCCTCTCCAACTACATCATGCTGGCCATCCTGCCGTACAGGGATGAATTCGCCGACTATTGTCTCGATATCACCGCCCGGCGATCGCAGCATGCAATCCGGGTCTCCGCACGGCTCACAGCGGTCGCGTCAGGCGAAACCGTCTGGATGGAACGCTACGACGGCACCGACAGCAACCTGTTCGAGCTGGAAGACAAGGCCACGCTCGAAGTCGCCGCCAGCGTCGAAGCATGCATCCGCCGGCGGGTTCTGAAGCAAGCGATCCAGACGCCCGAAAACAGCGACGACAGCGATGCCCTGTATCTGCGCGGCGCCATGCAGGTGATGCGTGCCGAAAAGGATTCGTTCGTCGAAGCCACCGCCCTGTTCGAGCGCGTGATCGCCGAAAAGCCGCAGCACCAGCACGCGCTGGCAGTCGCCGCGCTCGCCCATCTCAACATCTGGATGAACGGCTATCTGGAAGGCAGCGAATCCGATCGGGAAACCGCTCTGGAATATGCCCGGCGAACGCTGGCCCTGTCCGATTCCGATCCGATGTCGACCGGCCTTGCCGCAGCAACGCTAGCCTTCGTCGGCGAGCCGATGGACATCTCGATCGCACTGATTGACCGCGTTCTGGCGCTGCATCCCACCTTCTCGCCGGCGTGGCTGTGGAGCGGGCAGATCAGATTGATACAGGGCGATCTCGAAACCGCCCTGAACCATCTCGAAACCAGCAGCCGCCTGGACCCGCACATGACGTCGCGCGAATTCGTGCTCGGCGCGCGCGGCGCCGCCGAAATGCTGCTCGGCCGCTTCGCAGACGCCAGCAAGGCCCTGCGCGAGGCATTCCACCTCACCGGCCACAATGTCATGAACAATCTGTTCCTCGCCGCCTGCCACGCCCATCTCGGCGAGCAGAGCGAAGCCCGGGCGCAGCTGGCACGAGCCGCCGCCATCGCGCCTCCGCAACGCTTCCGCCTGCCGCTGCGCAACCCCCAGCACCGCGCCCTGTTCTCCGCCGGCCTCGATCTGGCAGCCCGGCCCGCAGAAACCGGCGCAAAGCCCTAGCCTCGCCAGCGCCTC
>JBBRKH010000283.1:0-3316 GCA_038217965.1 Sphingomonadales bacterium
ACACCTTCAACGGCACCAACTTCATCGTCGAGAACATCGTATCGTGCCGTGATACGGTGGACCCGGCAGGCGGCGATCGGGACTTCGCCGGCCTGCCTGTGGGCGGCGTGCCGCTGACCGCGGCGCAGGCGGCGGCGACCGGCCGATGCGCCGCCGACAACACGCGCGGCGGCGTGACATCCACCGGTGTGGAAATCGAAGCGGCGGTGTTCCCGGTTCCGAACCTCGCGTTCAACGTGGGGTTCACCTATGCCCAGACCAAGTATCGCGACCAGCTGGTCGGCATCGGCGGGCGGCCGTTCCCGCCGCCGCTGTTCAACCTGCCGGGCAAGCAATTGTCCAACGCGCCGGAGTTTGTGACCACCGGTTCGATGACCTGGACCCCGCCGATTGGCAATGGCGGGCTGGCTGGCCTGTTCTATGTCGATTATCGCTACCAGTCGGCGATCTTGACCGGATCCGATCTGTTTCCGGAAAAGGAGCAGCTGGGCTTTCTGGTGGTGAACGCCCGCATCGGGCTGTCGGGCGCCGATCGCAGATGGTCGATCGAAGCCTGGGCGCAAAATCTGCTGAACGAGGAGTATCAGCAGGTCGGCTTCAATTCGCCGCTGCTGGGCAGCGGCACCATAGCGCAGACGGTGCGTGGCGGGCCGAACGCTTCCACGCTGTTCGGCAGTTTTCTGGCCGAACCGCGCACCTTCGGCGTGACGGTGCGCACGCGCTTCTGACGGTCTTCTCGGGGGAGGAAGGGGCCGCTCGCGAGAAATCGCGGGCGGCCTTTCCTGTTGGGCTTGCGCGGCGCGGCCTCCGCCCTTGAAGCGGGTCGCGTTCTGGTTGTACCAGGGTCCTGACCCTAAGACTGCCGCTCTGTCTTTTTGTTTTTCCGCACGGGTTTTCGTCCAGATGATTCCATTTGAACCGAACATGCTCTAGCGAGCGGCGATGCAGCGGAAATCGAAGCTTCCCGAGCCCAGGCGGTTGCAGGATTATGCGCCGCCGGACTGGCTGGTGCCGGCTGCCAGTTTCCGGTTCGAGCTGGATGCTTTGCGGACGCTGGTGCACGCGCGGCTGGAGGTGGTGTGCAACCGCGATGACATCCGGGCGCTGGTGCTGGACGGCGAGGAGCTGGAGCTGGTTTCGCTGCGCATCGACGGGGTGGAGCAGCCGCTGCCGAACGTTGGCGCCGACGGGCTGACGCTGGCGATTGCCGGGCGGCATGCGGTGGTGGAGACGGTGGTGGCGATCCGGCCTTCGGCCAACACGCAGCTGATGGGGCTGTATGCATCGGGCGGCAATCTGTGCACCCAGTGCGAGGCGGAGGGCTTTCGCCGCATCAGCTTCTTCCCGGATCGGCCGGATGTGCTGACCCGCTATGCGGTGCGGCTGGAGGCCGATCTTCGGGCCTTTCCGGTGCTGCTTGGCAACGGCAATCCGGGCGATGCCGGTCTGCTGGGCGGCGGGCGGCATTTTGCCGAGTGGGACGATCCGTTTCCGAAGCCCTGCTATCTGTTTGCGGTGGTGGCAGGGCAGCTGGAGGCGCTGCGCGACAGCTTCGTGACGGCGTCTGGCAGGGTGGTCGGCCTGGCGATCTGGGTGGCGGCGGCAGACATCGACCGCTCGGGGCATGCGATGCTGAGCCTGAAGCAGGCGATGGCGTGGGACGAGCGCGTGTATGGGCGCGAGTATGATCTTGATGTGTTCAACATCGTGGCGGTGAACGATTTCAATTTTGGCGCGATGGAGAACAAGGGGCTGAACATCTTCAACGCCCGCTATGTGCTGGCGGATGCGGACACGGCCACCGATCATGATTTCGATTCGATTGCGGCCGTGGTTGCGCACGAATATTTTCACAACTGGTCTGGCAACCGGGTGACCTGCCGGGACTGGTTTCAGCTGGCGCTGAAGGAAGGGTTCACGGTGTATCGCGATCAGCAGTTTTCCGCCGATCTGGGTTCGCCGGCGGTGCGGCGGATCGAATCGGTGCGCTCGCTGCGCTTGCACCAGTTTCCGGAAGACAATGGCCCGATGGCGCATCCGGTGCGGCCGGAGAGCTATATCGAAATCAGCAATTTCTACACGGCCACCGTGTACAACAAGGGCGCGGAGCTGATCCGCATGATGGCGGGGCAGCTGGGCGCGGAGCGCTATCGCCGGGCGTGCGACGGCTATTTCGCCGGCCATGACGGGACGGCGGCAACGGTGGAAGATTTTCTGGCGGCGATGGCGGCCGAAGGGCTGGACGCGGCGCTGTTTGCGCGCTGGTATGCGCAATCGGGCACGCCGACGCTGACGGCGACCGTTGAGCATTTTGCCGGGGATGGCTGTGCGCTGCTGCATGTGGCGCAGGCGAGCCGGCGGCACGGCACGCTGCAGGAGCCGCTGCCGATACCGCTTTCGGTGGCGCTGTTTGCCGCCGATGGGCGGCGGATGGCGGCGCGTGACGATCTGCTGCTGACCGATGCGGAAAACAGTTTCCTGTTCGAGGGCATCGATGCGCCGCCGATCCTGTCGATGAACCGGGGGTTTGTGGCGCCGGTGCATGTGCAGCCGGCACCGGCGCGCGACACGCTGGCGATGCTGGCGGCGCATGAGGATGATGGCTTTGCCCGCTATGACGCGCTGCAGCAGCTGATGCACTCGGCGCTTGCCGAGGGGATGGCGGCGGGCACGGCGCTGGGTCACGCCGATGTGGTGGCGGCGGTGCGCTCGGCGCTGGCGGGGTGGCAGGACGATCCGGCATTTGTGGCGGAGGCGGTTTTGTTGCCGGCCGAGAGCCTGGTGGGCGATCGGCAGCACAAGGTGGACCCGCCGGCGATCCACGCCGCGCGCGAGGCACTGCGGCTGTCGATCAGGGCAGGGCTGGCGGACGAGCTGTGGGCGGTGTTTCACGCCTGCAGGACGGATGGCGGCGATCTTTCGGCACGGGCCAAGGGACTGCGGCGATTGAAGGGGATTGCGCTCGGGCTGCTGATGGCGGGCGATGCGGCGGACGCCACGTCGGCGGCTTTCGGCATGTTTTCGGCGGCGGACTGCATGACCGACCGGATGGCGGCGCTATCGGCATTGAGCCACAGCGCGGCGCCGGAGCGGGATGCCGCCCTGCAGGTGTTTTTCGAGCGCTATCGGGGGTTTCCCGAGGTGCTGGACAAATGGTTTGCCGTTCAGGCGGCGTCCACGCGGGGCGACACATTGGAAACCGTGCAGATGCTGGCCGATCATCCGCTGTTCGATGCGCGCAACCCGAACCGGTTGCGGGCGCTGGCGCTGGGCTTTGCCGGCAACCAGGCGCGGTTTCATGATCGCAAGGGCGCCG
>JBBRKH010000284.1:0-3254 GCA_038217965.1 Sphingomonadales bacterium
AGGCATAGAGCAGCAATTCGTCGTTGGGCTTGAATTCCACCCCGACCTTCGGGGTGAACTGCCGCCACGAGGCGGTGCCGCGGGCGATGTTGCTGAAGCCGGGCGCATCGGGAAAGAAGCCGCCGCCGGACTGGTTAAAGCCGTTGCGGTAGACGAATTCCTTCTTTTCCCAGCTATAACGGCCGCCGGCCGAAATGCTGAACTGATCGGACAAGCGGTAGGTTGCCGACACGAAGGCGCCCAGATTGTTGGTGGTCTGGCGGCGGTCCACCACTTCGATGGTGTTCGGCGGGAAGCCGAGGAGCGAAAAGACGAACAGCGAATTGGCGCCGTCCACATAGCTGGTGGTGGAGCCAAAGACACCGACCAGCAGGTCGAGCCGGTCGCTCGGTTGCCAGGCGACGCGCAGTTCCTGCGAGACGATTTCCTCGCGCACCGGCTGGATGGACGCGAACACCGGCGTGGGGACGCCGTCGAAGTCGGTCTGCTTGTCTTCTTTCACGAGGCTCCAGGCGGTGATCGAGGATATGGTGACCTCGCCGGCGGTGAAATTGGCGCGCAGCGATGCTCCGTGGCCTTCGATGTCGAGGTAGGTGGGAGTATCCTGGTTGAACACGGTGAGATCGCGGTTCGGATCGTCGCACTGGGGTGTTGTCGAGAGCAGAATGGGGATGCACAGGAGATCATTCTTGTTGCTGCGATTGTGCAGCAGGCCCCAGTCGCTCTGGTTGCGGGTGTAGTCATAGTTCAGGATGAATTCGCTGTTTTCGCTCGGTGTGAAGCGCAGGGAGGGCGAAATTGACAGGACTTCCACAAATCCGCGACGGCGGCCATCGAAGGCGTTGCGGAACTGGCCATCGCTGTTGAGCGATGCGACGGCGAGCCGCGCCTGCAGCTTGTCCTTGATGATCGGGCCGGTCAGCGAGCCCTTGGCATCGATCTGGCCATAGCTGCCGACGGTGATCTGCGCGCGGCCGCCGAACTCGTTCTGCGGCAGCGGCCGGGTTATGCTGATGACACCGCCGATCGCATTGGCGCCGAACAGCGTGCCCTGCGGTCCGCGCAGCACTTCGATCCGCTCGACATCGATGGTGTTGACGAGCTGGCCGGAAAGGCCGGAGCCATAGCGGACATCATCGATGACGACCTGCACGGCGGGCGAGAAGCTGCGATCAATATCGCCGACGCCGATGCCGCGAATCCAGATATTGGCTCCGCCGGCGGTGAGCGTATTGGGCGTGATGACGAGATTCGGGGTCACCGCCTCCAGGCCTTCGATGTCGGTGATCTGCCGTGCCTCGAGCTCGGCGCCGGAAATAGCGGTTACGGCGACCGGCACATTCTGCAGGTTTTCCGAACGTTTGCGGGCGGTAACGATGATGTCGCCGATGCCGACCGCTTCGGCGACGGTCTCCTGGGCGATTGCGGTCTGCGCAGTGAGTGCAGATGCCAGCAGCGAGATCGAGGCAAGGTACAAATGAGCAGCCATACTGACGTCCCTCCCCAGGGTTGTCCGGAGGCAGAGCAGACTGCGTCCGATCCTGTCCGGGCTACTGCCGCCGCTTTCTGCGAAGCGGTCAGCCAACCCATCCATGAATTTGCATTTTAAGTTTGCAACGGGCATCATCAGCTTGTCAAGCGGCGCTGCAAAAGGTTTGGACGGTTGAATGTCCTGACCTGATGGGCTGCAAACCCTGAGGGAGGACGGCTTTTGACATCTGCCGACGACGGCCGACCGGCCACTGCCGCGCCCAAGGGCTTCCGTTTTTTCCTGTTTGCATCGCCGCAGCTGGCGCTGGCGACGCTCGGCCTGCCGATCGTTATCTACCTGCCCGCCTATTATGCGGGGCCGGTTGGCCTCGGGCTGGTCGCGACCGGGCTGATCTTTATGACCGCGCGCTTCTGGGATGTGCTCATCGATCCGCTGATCGGCTGGGCGGTCGATCGTTTTCCCACCCGCTGGGGCCGGCGCAAGGTCTGGATGATTGCAGCGACCGGGCCGATGATCGTCGCGACGCTGGCGCTTTGCTTTCCGCCGGAAGGCGTTGGCGGTGCCTGGCTCAGCTTCTGGCTGTTCTTCATATACATCTGGTGGATGCTGATCCATATCTGCCATCTGGCATGGGCGTCCGAGCTGTCGAACGATTATGACGAGCGCACCGCCATCCAGAGCCGCATCATGCTGGTGTATTTCGCCGGACTTCTGCTGGTGCTGACCGGCCCTATCATTGCCGCGGCCGTGCTGGGCGATTCCGGGATCGAGCAGAAGGTGCGGGCCATGGGCCTCTACACCGCGGTGCTGCTGCCGGTTACCGTTGCGGCGTGCTGTCTGGTGTCTCGCGAGCCCGATGTTCCAGTCGCCAACAGGACGCTGGAGAAAATGGGGTGGCGAGAGGCTGCGGGCATCGTCATCGGCAATCCGGCATTGTTGCGGGTGCTCGGCACAGACATGTTCGCCGGTCTCAGCAATGGCATTGCCAGCGGGCTTTTCGTCTATTTCACGGCCGAGGTGCTGCGACTGGAACGCCTGACGCTGTTTGGCGCGCCTGTCGACCCCGGCTTCCTGCTGCTCATCACCTTTGTCGGAGCCATGGCCGGCGTGCCGCTGTGGTCGCGGCTGGCTGTTCGCGTCGGCAAGCACCGCGCGGTCGCGGCATCGGCAATGCTCAACTGCGCTGCTTTCCTGTGCGTCATTCTCCTGCCCGGCCTCGGCTTTGCCTGGGTGGCATTGTTCTATCTGGTCACCGGCATTGCCTTTGGGGCGCCGCCATTTCTGGATCGCGCGATTCTGGGCGATGTGATCGATCTCGACCAGACAAAGACCGGAGCGCAGCGCTCCGGCCTGCTGTTTGCACTGCTCACCACCACCAACAAGATCGGTTATGCGTTGCCGGTCGGGCTGTTGTTTCCGGCGCTTGCGCTGGTCGGCTTTAACCCGAACGGCGGCAACACGCCCGAAGCAATCGCCTGGCTGACGGCCATGTTTGTCGTGCTGCCGCTGCTGTGCAATCTTGCCATCATCGGCCTGATGTGGCGCTTTCCGATCGACCGCGCGGTGCAGGCGGAGCTTCGGGCGCAGCTGGCGCGTGCCTGAGCCAAACCCCGGCCCGACGCCGAAAGGATTCTTGATGCCTCGTTTCCAGAACCGTATTGCGCTTGTCACCGGCGGCGCTTCGGGCATCGGCGCGGCGACCGCCCGGCTGCTGGCTGCAGAGGGAGCGAGGGTGACCATCGTCGATCTGCCGGACAGCAGC
>JBBRKH010000285.1:0-3253 GCA_038217965.1 Sphingomonadales bacterium
GCAGGCGCACGAAGTCCCAGGACTCTACATCGCGGACGGCAGCGTCTTCCCGACCAGCACCTCGGTCAACCCCACCCTCACCATTGTCGCCCTGGCGCTGCGTCTCGCCAACCAGATCGGACAAGCGAGCCAGCGTTCCGAGTGAAACGAACTGCGGGTCCGGCCTGCCTCGTCAGCCCTCCTCTGCGCACGCAAGCAGATCATGCCGGCTTGAGAAGCATGCTTTCGGGCGACTGCTATCGACCAACCTGTGGCCAGACCTGGGGTGCGAAGCCGTCATTCTCGGTGCAAGGGTGGCCTTGCGTATCCCGGGTCAATCACCAGCATTTGTTCTCCATGAGCCGCCGCCTCGTCGGCTGCCAGCTTCACGGCCTTGTCGAGATGCACATACCGCTGTGTGACACTGCGCGACGCATGCCCCAGCAGCGCGCCGACGGTGAGTTCAGAGAACCCGAGGTCGGCCGCGAAGCTTGCGAATGTGTTGCTCCGATTGTGCCGCGGGGAACCGATCCGATGTGCCCAGGTTGCAGGTTGTCAGCTCGTCGAAGGTCATATGAGATGGAAACGGTTACCATCGTCGGTTCTCTTGCGGCCATCGCGTCGGTCAGCAGTTTTGCACCGCAGGCCTGGCGGATTATCCGCACCCGAAGTACCGAAGGATTGTCAGCAGGCATGTATGCGCTGACGGTTGCGGCTTTTGCCCTTTGGCTGACATTTGGCATCCTGAAAACAGAATGGGCCATCATCCTGCCCAACGCCCTTTGCCTGATGCTTTCGGCCTTCATTTTATCCATGATTGTCATGCCGCAGGCCAAGACCGTGGCCGTCGCGGAGGTGCTCGATCCGGAGGGTTGAGCACCGGTTCATTGCGTTGAAACCTTCCGCGATTCCAGGCGTTGTCGTGACGTAAAACCGGAAGGGACCTTTTTCATGCCACCATCGAATCGCGCACCAGGCAAGACCACCGCCGAGACTGAGATCGGCGTCGGTGGCGAACTGCATCAGATTGCGGCTTCGGGCGGCAATGTTTTGACGACGAACAATGGAATAGCTGTATCCGATGACCACAATTCGCTGCGTGCCGGCGCGCGCGGGCCACTTCTGCTGGAGGATTTTGTCCTTCGCGAGAAGATTTTCCACTTCGATCACGAGCGCATCCCGGAGCGGGTGGTGCATGCACGTGGACTGGCAGCGCATGGCGTGTTCAAGCTCACCGACGGCCTTGCCGGCCTCACGACCGCGCGCGTTCTGTTGGATCAGGACGTCGAAACGCCGGTGTTCGTTCGCTTCTCGACGGTTGCCGGAAATCGCGGCTCGGCAGATCTCGCGCGCGATGTTCGCGGCTTTGCAGTGAAATTCTACACTGGCGAAGGCAATTGGGATCTGGTTGGCAACAATATCCCGGTGTTCTTCATCCAGGACGCGATGAAATTTCCCGATCTTGCCCACGCCGTGAAGGAGGAGCCGGATCGCGGCTTTCCGCAGGCGGCTTCTGCGCACGACACATTCTGGGACTGGATCGCCTGCACGCCGGAGGCCATGCACATGGTGATGTGGCAGATGTCCGATCGCACCATCCCCCGCTCGGTGCGGATGATGGAAGGCTTCGGGGTGCACAGCTTTCGCCTGGTGAATGCCGAAGGCATTTCGACTTTCGTGAAATTTCACTGGAAGCCGAGGCTTGGCGTACAATCGGTTGTGTGGGACGAGGCTGTGAAGATCAACGGCGCCGATCCCGACTTCCACCGGCGCGACCTTTACAATGCAATCGACCAGGGTGACTTTCCGCAGTGGGATCTGGCCGTTCAGCTGTTCGACGATGCCCAGGCCGATGCACTGGCGTTCGATCATCTTGATTCAACGAAACTGATTCCGGAGGACATAGTGCCGCTGCGGGTGATCGGCACCCTTACGCTGAACCGCAATCCTGCGAACGTCTTTGCAGAGACCGAGCAGGTGGCATTCTGCACGCAGAATCTGGTGCCCGGCATCGATTTCTCCGACGATCCGCTGCTGCATGGCCGCAATTTCTCCTATCTGGACACTCAGCTGAAGCGGCTGGGCTCGACCAATTTCCACCAGCTGCCGATCAATGCCCCGAAATGTCCGTTCGCCAACATGCAGCGCGATGGCCACATGCAGATGCAGGTGAATCCTGAGCGGGTGACCTACACGCCGAGCTTGCTGGACAGCTCCGGACCGCGCGAAAGTCCGTCCACCGGTTTCCGCTCCTACCCCGCGCCGGTCGGCGGCGTGAAGCAACGCGAGCGGCCGGAAAGTTTTGCCGATCACTACAGCCAGGCGCGGCAATTTTTCCTGAGCCAGACCGACACCGAACAAAATCACATCGTCGCTGCACTCGTGTTCGAGTTGAGCAAGGTTGAGTCTGCGGTGGTTCGCGCGGCCATGCTGGGGCATCTGGTGGTGATCGACGAACGGCTTGGCGAGCGGGTAGCCGAGGGCCTTGGCCATGAGGCACCGATCGAACCCGCCAATCCCGCAGTCGAGCCGGTCGATCTGCCGGAATCAGACCAGCTCAGTATCCTGAAGCAGGCGACGCCCACCCTTGTCGGCCGCTCGCTCGGCTGCCTGGTGTCCGACGGGGCGAGCGCTGCCATGGTCGCGGCTGTGCTGAAGCAGGCTGTGGCGGCTGGCGCCACGGTCAAGGTGGTTGCCCCGAAGATTGGCGGCGTCACACTGGACGATGGCAGCAAGCTTGCCGCCCACCATCAACTGGCTGGTGGACCCTCCGTGCTGTTCGATGCGGTGGCACTGGTGTTGTCCGACGCGGGCGCCGCCCTGCTAAGCGAAGAAGCTGCTGCCGTGGCATGGGTGCACGATGCCTATCAGCATCTGAAGGCGATCGGCCATACCTCGGAAGCCGGGCCTCTGCTGGCAGCTGCAGGTGTCGTGGAGGACGATGCAACCGTTGCTCTTGCCTCGGCGGATGCGGTTGCCACGTATCTCGAAGCTGCGTCCAGGGGCCGGTGCTGGCCGCGCGAGGCACTGGTTCGAACCGTTCACTGAGGTGGCCTCACCACTTTGGACAGTTCTACCAACGCTCGATGAGGAAGACTCATCGAATTCGGCCTATCGGCCGGCGCGAGAGGAGCGCTTGCGGCTGCGCGACTAGGCAGATTGACCGCAGGGCACGAAACTGCCGGGGGCAGGCTCGCACGAAATCGCGAAGCTGCCATCGACGCTTGCACTCCCCTTCCCAGCCATTTCAATAGCATATGACATGTCTGTTGAT
>JBBRKH010000286.1:0-3245 GCA_038217965.1 Sphingomonadales bacterium
GGTGGCATCATGGACCGGGTCGACGGGCTGGTGCCGGTGGCGTGCGTGGTCGGGCTCTGGGTGGCCACGCGATGAAGCGCATCACCCTGCTGGGCGCGACGGGGAGCGTTGGCACGTCGACGCTCGATCTGGTGCAGCGCAACCCCGACAGGTTCTGCATCGAGGCGCTGACTGCCGGCCGGGATTTTGCCCGGCTTGCGGAGCTGGCGATTGCGCACCGGGCAAAGCTGGCGGTGGTGGCCGACGCGGCTTGCTATCGGGATTTGCAGATGGCGCTGGCGGGGAGCGGGATCGAGGCGGCGGCCGGGCCTGCGGCGCTGGTGGAGGCGGCGCGGCGGCCGGCCGATCTGGTTGTTGCAGCGATCGTGGGAGCGGCCGGGCTGCCGCCGACGCTGGCGGCGCTGGAAGCGGGGATTTCGGTGGCGCTTGCCAACAAGGAGGCGCTGGTGTGCGCCGGCGGGATCATGACCGCAACGGCGGCGCGGACGGGGGCAGCGCTGCTGCCGGTGGATTCCGAGCACAATGCGATCTTCCAAGTGCTGGGTGCGCCGGAGACGGTGGCGCACATCACCTTGACGGCGAGCGGCGGGCCGTTTCGCGATATGAGCCTGGCGGAGATGGCGGCGATGAGCCCGGCGCAGGCGGTGAAGCATCCGACCTGGTCGATGGGGGCGAAGATTTCCGTCGATTCGGCGACATTGATGAACAAGGGGCTGGAACTGATCGAGGCTTATCACCTGTTCAAGGTCCGGACCGATCAGCTGCGCGTGCTTATCCATCCGCAATCGCTGGTGCATGGGCTGGTGGAGTATATCGACGGCTCGGTGCTGGCGCAGCTTGGCCCGGCCGACATGCGGGTGCCGATTGCCCATGCGCTGGCCTGGCCCGAACGGATCGCGACGCCGGTGGCGCGGCTGGATCTGGCGGCGGCGGGACGGCTGGATTTTGCAGCGGCCGACCGGGTGCGGTTTCCGGCACTGGCGATTGCCGAAGCGGCCCTGGCGGCGGGGGGATGCCGCCCGTGCGTGCTGAATGCGGCCAACGAGGTGGCGGTTGCCGCTTTTCTGGAGGGGCGAATCGGGTTTCTGGCGATTGCCGATGTGGTGGCGGACACGCTTGCCGCTGTGCCGGACCGCTGCCCGGAGAGCCTGGCGGATATCGATGCGATGGATGCGCTGGCGCGGCGTTCGGCCCATTCATTTGCCGCTCATCGCTCGCGAGGCTAGGAAGCGGCGATGGAGACCCTTGCCCAGCCCGGCATCCTGTTCACGCTGGCAGCCTTTGCGCTGGTCATCGGCGTGCTCGTTTTTGTGCACGAATATGGCCATTACGGCATGGCGCGGCTGTTTGGCATCAAGGTGGATACGTTTGCGGTGGGTTTCGGGCGGGAAATCGCCGGCTGGACCGACCGCCGTGGCACGCGCTGGAAGCTGGGCTGGCTGCCGCTGGGTGGCTATGCAAAATTCGCCGGCGACATGAATGCAGCGAGCCAGCCCGATCCCGCGCTGGAGGCGCTGCCCGATGCCGAAAAGGCCGAGCTCTTCCAGTTCCGTCCGCTGTGGCAGCGGGCGCTGGTCGTGGCGGCCGGGCCGGGCATCAATTTTCTGTTTGCCATCCTGCTATTTGCCGTCTTTTTCATGACCTACGGCCACCAGTATACGCCACCCGTGGCTGGCGAGGTGCGCGCCGGAACACCGGCAGCGGAAGCGGGGATCCGGTCGGGCGACCGATTCGTCTCGCTGGACGGGCAGGGGGTCGCGCGCTTCGAGGACATGATACGCATCATCAGCATCAACCCCGGCCAGCCGGTGGAACTGGTGATCGAGCGGGACGGCGATCGCATCGAAAAGACCGTGACGCCGAAGATCATCCGCGAGGAGGATCGGTTCGGCAACAGTTACACGCGCGGCATATTGGGGATTTCCAGCGGTCAAGCGGTTGTCGAACGGCGTGGGCCGGTTTCCGCCATTCGCCATGCGGTGGTGGAGACCTGGAACACCGTTCGCATGATGGCCGATACGCTGGCGCAGATCATCACCGGCCGCCGTGCCATCGACGAGCTGGGCGGGCCGATCAAGATTGCGCAATTCTCCGGACAGAGTGCTTCGCTTGGGCTGCCATCGTTGATCGGATTCATTGCGCTGATTTCGATTAACTTGGGATTCATGAACCTGCTGCCAATCCCGATGCTGGACGGAGGCCATCTGTTCCTCTACGCGCTCGAGGGAATTCGGCGACGGCCGCTCAATCCCCGTGTGCAGGAGTGGGCGTTCATGTCGGGCTTTGCTCTGCTGATGTCGCTGATGCTGTTCCTGACCTGGAATGATCTGGCCTCGTTCGGACTTTTTGACCAGCTGGCCGGCGCCACCGGTTAGCAGAAACGAAATTTGCCCCGCGCGGGCAGCGTGCAGCGCCGGGCGGTGTGCGAAAACGGAAACGGATGTTTGCTGGTGAATTTGGCTTCGGGCAGCTTTGTAAACCATGGGGCAATTGCTGCCCTGCTGATCGGCACGGCCGGGATTTCCACCGCCACGCTGGCGCAGGTGCAGCCGCCGGCCCCGCCGCGTGCCGCAGCGCCCGCCGTGGTTGCCAGCCCGGAGCCGGCGCGCGCCATCCGGTCGCTTGCCATCACCGGCAACGAACGGCTGGAGCCGGACACCGTGCGGTCCTACATCAATCTGGCGGCCGGCGAGAGCTATGACCGCGAGCGGCTGGACCGCGCACTGAAGCAGCTTTACGATTCCGAATTGTTTGCCGATGTGCAGATCCGCGACGACGGCGACGGCAATATCACCATCGACGTGCGCGAGAATCCGGTGATCAACCGGGTGATCATCGAAGGCGCGAAGCGGATCAAGGAAGACAAGATCCGCGAGGAAATCAAGGTCGCGCCGCGGCAGATATTCACGCGATCGAAAACCCGCACCGATGTGGGCCGCATTCTGGAGCTGTATCGACGCGGCGGGCGCTTTGCCGCCAATGTGGAGCCGAAGATCGTTCAGCTCGAACAGAACCGGGTTGATCTGGTGTTCGAGATTTCCGAAGGGCCGAAGTCCAAGGTCAGGCAGATCAACATTCTCGGCAACGAGGAATTTTCCGACGGCAAGATCCGCAAGGAAATGGCGACGCAGCAGGCGCGCTGGTACAAGATGTTCTCGTCGAACGACACCTATGACCCCGACCGGCTGGCGTTCGACCAGCAGAAGCTGCGGCAATTCTATCTGACGCAGGGCTATGCCGATTTC
>JBBRKH010000287.1:0-3244 GCA_038217965.1 Sphingomonadales bacterium
GTCGATATGTTCGATTGCGTGCTGCCAACACGCTCGGGGCGAACCGCGCAGGCTTTCACGCACGGCGGCGCGCTGAACCTGCGCAACGCCCGCCACGCCGAAGACGCGGAACCGCTGGACGCCGAATGCCCTTGCCCGGTGTGCAGGCACTACAGCCGCGCCTATCTCCACCACCTCATCAAGGCCGATGAAATTCTCGGCGCCATGCTGCTCACCGAGCACAACATCTGGCACTATCAGCAGCTTATGCTGGGCTTGCGGAATGCCATCGCTGCAGGAACTCTTGCCGCTTTCGCCAGCAAAACGCTCGCCGGTTATGAAGCGGGAGGCTGAGCGGGCGGCAGGATGCGTGCCAGAAAGGCATCGACGTCGCGTGCCGTCTGCTGTGGTGCCTCCTCCTGCGGCAAGTGGCCGACGCGGTCATAGATGATCAGCTGTGCGTTTGGCAGCGCACGCTGGAACCATTCCGCCGCCGCCGGTGGAAACAGCCGGTCCTCCCGCCCCCACAGGATCAGCGTTGGCATCTCCCGAAGCGGCGCGAAGGTTTCGAGCGAAACCGGCGTGCGTGGTGCCTCCGACCGGTCCAGCGTCGCCCGCCGGTTGCCCGGATAGCGCAGCAACTCCCAGTAGCGCGTCACCTTCTCCTCGCTGGCGGCAGAGGTCACCGAAACGCTCTGCAACAGCGAGCTTTCGATGAGCGAGCGCGGCGTGATGGTTTCCGCAAGGGTGCGCACGCCCGGCACCTGCAGAATGCGAAATCCGATCGGTGGCGGACGATCGGCCTTGACCTGCGCGCCGGCCGAATCGACCAGGATCAGCGCCGAAACCCGCTCGGGATGGGCCAGCGCATAGGCCCACGAAACCGCGCCGCCCATCGAATTGCCGCCGATCGCCATCCGTTCGATGCCCAGCTTCGCGCGCACGGCCTCCACCGTCGCCACCATGCATTCGCGGGTGTAACAGCGCTTGGGGCTGGGGCCGGTGAGCCCATGCCCCTGCAAGTCCAGAGTAATGATGCGATACCGGTCTTTCAGCAGCGCAACCCACGGCTCCCAAGTGTGCAGCGAGGCGTTCGATCCGTGGATCAGCAGCAGGGCAGGGCCGGCGCCTTCATCGCGCACGTGCACGGCAAATCCGGGGCTGATCTGCACCATCTGCGACTGCGCATTGCCATATTTCGACCGCGCCTCGTCGGCTGGAACATCGGGTGTCCGCACCAGCAGATAAACAATCGCCAGCAGCCCGGCGACAAGCGCCAGCCACCCGAAAACCCGGCGCAGCATGCGGCTCAGCGCGCCACGAGTGTGATCGGCAGGCCATCCTTCGGTCGCGGGATGGGCACCATGCGGAAATCGCATTCATAGCCCTCCGGCAGCACGATCCGGTGCGTCGAAAGCAATTGAAAGAAGAAGGCCTTGGCCTGCATGTAGGCAAAGTGCAGCCCCAGGCACATGTGGCCGCCGCCACCGAACGGCACCCAGGCATATTTGTGCCGCCCGGCGGAAACCTGCGTCGTGAAGCGCAGCGGATCGAATTTTTCCGGCTCGGGCCAATGCTCTGGCATATGGTGCGTATAGAGCGGGTTGATGCCGACGCCGGAACCAGCCGGAATGCGGTGCCCCAGAAATTCGAAATCCTTGATTGCCCGGCGCGGAATCATCGGCACGGGAGGGATCATCCGCAGCGATTCCTTGAATGCCATTTCCACCAGCTCCAGTTCGCCGAGCGCTTCATAGGCAAGCACGCCGTTGTACCTCGCGCCGACGGCGTCGACCTCTTCCCGCAGCCTCTCTTGCCACTCCGGATTCCTCCCGAGCAGATAGACCATGGAGGTGAACGACGATGTCACCGTGTCGTGCGCTGCCATCATGAGGAAGTTCATGTGATCGATAATCTCCTGATCGGTCAGCTTCGTGCCATTCTCGTCGTCGGCGTTGCAGATCTGGGTGAACATGTCGTCACCCGTCATGCCACGCCGCTTCGGGATTTCCGCCCCGAAATAGCCGCACAAAAATTCGCGCCCCTTGGCGCCGCGCCGCATCTGCGTGAACGGCAAGGGCCGCCGCACAATGGAAACCGACGCCAGCACCATGTCGGTGAACGCCTGGTTGATCTTCTCCGCCTCCGGCCCCCACGGCAGGCCGAGGAACGAGCCGGCAGCCAGATCCAGCGTCAGATTTTTGATCGCCGGGTAGAATTTGAACGGCTTCCCCGTTTCCCATCGCGCAACCGTCCGGCCGATGCCTTCGTTCAGCCCGTTCAGATAGCTTTTCATAGGCGCCGGCTTGAAAGCGACCGACAAAGTCTTGCGGTGGAGGCGATGGTGTTCGAAATCCATCATCATCAGCCCATTCGGGAACACCAGCTCCAGCACCGGATCCCAGCCCAGCTTCGACGAAAACACCTTGTCCTTGTTGAACAGCACCAGCTCGTTGGCCTCCGGACCCAGCATCGTGACGCCCCAGCCCATGTAATCCTGCCGCCGGAAGATCGGCCCGTAAGCCGCTGCCAGTTCGTTGATCATCTTCTTCGGATCGGCGAGGAATTTCAATGTCCTCAGCGTCTTGGACCGCGCCGGCGGCGGCCCTGGAACATGCGCCAGATCGGTATAGCCACGCGCCTTCAGATCGGCCGGATACAGGTCTTGCGGAAAGACGGGCGCATTCATGGCACAGGCTCCTTTGGGTTTTGCGTATTGGATTTACGCAGTTTTCCAGCGGCACACAATGCGCCGGAGCTTGTATCTTGCGGAAGGGGGCGATAACTGCGAGCCAATCGCAAGAAAGGCTTTGTCTCGATGATCCTCACCCGCCGCTCGATCCTCGGCTTTGCCGGTGCGCTCGCGATTGCCGGCCCTTCGCTGGCGCAGGAGAAGCGGCCGCTGGTGTTCGCCTTCCAGCCGCAGAAAGACCCGGCATCGATCCGCAAGGCGGCCGACGAAGTGGCGGCATCGCTATCGAAGCGCCTCGGCCGCGATGTCGAGGTTCTGGTGCCGCTGGCATATGCAGCCACCGTGCAGGCGCTTGTGTCGAAGCGCGCCGATGTCGCCTGGCTGTCGTCGTTGCCCTTCCTGCTGGCGCAGCGCGACGGCGGCGCGAAGCTCATTCTCGCCGAAGTTCGCAAGGACAATTCCGGCCGCGCGCGCACCGATTATGACAGTGTGTTCGTGGTTCCGGTGGACAGCCCGCTGAAAAGCTTCGCCGATCTGAAGCGCCAGTCGAAAAACCTGCGCATGATGTTCACC
>JBBRKH010000288.1:0-3234 GCA_038217965.1 Sphingomonadales bacterium
CGGCAAGGCGTTGCGCAAGGATGGCGAGCAGGGCAAATCCACCTTCGTATCGCTGCTGGGCGTGGAGCGCGCCCGATCGCAGGCGGAAATGCTGATCGATCAGGCGATTCACCATCTGCAGGGCTTCGGGCCGGAGGCGGACCTGCTGCGCGGCATCGCGCGCTTTGCCATAGAGCGGGATCGCTGAGCCGTGCGACGCGTCCGGGCCCGCTCCAGCAAAAACTTGCGGGACCGCTGATGTCACAGCCAAAAGTTCGCACCGGCGTTTATCCAGGCACGTTTGATCCGATCACACTGGGCCACATGGATATCATCGCGCGCGGTGCGCGGCTGGTCGATCGCCTCATCATCGGCGTTGCCACCAATCCGTCCAAGTCGCCGCTGTTTTTGCTGGACGAGCGGGTGGCCCATGTGCGGCGCGAGACCGCCGGCATAGCCAATGTCGAGGTCGTCGCCTTCGATGCGCTGCTCATGCACTTCGCCGAAGCGCAAGGCGCCTCCATCATCATCCGTGGCCTGCGCGCCGTTGCCGATTTCGAATATGAGTATCAGATGGCCGGCATGAACCAGCAGCTCAACGCGGCAATCGAAACTGTGTTTCTGATGGCCGATGTCGCGCTGCAGCCGATCGCTTCGCGGCTGGTGAAGGAAATCGCCCAGTACGGAGGCTCGATAGAAAAGTTCGTGCCGCCACAGATTGCCCACGAAGTGCGCGAACGGATCACCGCCAATGCGGCGCAAAGGGGGAAAGTTTGAGCAGCGTTCAGCAACCGGCAACCCGTGCTGCCGCACGGCCCCCGCCCATGATTCAAGCCATGATTCAAGCCATGATTCAAGCCATGATCCAAGCCATGTTCCGGCCATTGCTCGCCGCCGCTGCCCTGTTCATCGCTGCGCCGGTGCTCGCGCAGCTGCCACATGAATCGGCGCCGAAGGCTGCCACCGAAGTCCCCGCCGCCATGGTCATGACCTCCAACGCCAGCCTGCCGATGCCGATTGCCGAGAATGTGCTTCATCTCGATCTTTCCACCGGCGGGCGCGTCTCCATTGTCCTGCGTCCGGATGCGGCACCCGCCCACATCGACCGCATCAAGGCGCTGGTTCGCCGCGGCTTCTATGATGGCGTGGTGTTCCACCGGGTAATCGAAGGCTTCATGGCGCAGACCGGTGATCCCAAGGGCACCGGCCAGGGCGGCAGCGAGCTTGCCGATCTGAAAGCCGAATTCAACGAACTGCCGCATGTGCGCGGTGCGGTCTCGATGGCCCGCACCGACGAGCCCGACAGTGCCAACAGCCAGTTTTTCATCGTGCTGCAGCCGGTGTTGCGGCTGGATCGGCAAGACACGGTCGTCGGCCGGGTGTTCTCCGGCATGCAGTGGGTGGACCGGATTGAGCGCGGCGAGCCGCCGGCCAATCCGTCGCGTGTGCTGCAGGCTTCGATCGGGGCAGACAACAAGCCGTCGCCACCCTTCCCGGCCGCTCCGGTGGCGGTTGATCCGGTTGCCGCAGAAGCGGCGAAGCTGCTGCAAAGCGTGCCGCCGAAGCGCTGATCGGTGCGCGTTGCCGATTTCGATTTCGCGCTGCCGGATGCGGCCATCGCCCTGCGGCCGGCGGTGCCGCGCGATTCGGCGCGATTGTTGCGGGTGTCCGCCGGCGGCCTGGTCGACCATATCGTGCGCGATCTTCCGGCATTGCTGCGCGCCGGTGATGTTCTGGTGTTCAACGACACCCGGGTTATCGCCGCCCAGCTTTCCGGCCTGCGCGGCGACGCGCGAATCGATGTCACGCTGCATCTGCGGCTGGGCGCTGTCGAATGGCTCGCATTCGTCCGCAACGCCCGCCGGTTGAAAGTCGGAGACCGGATCGATTTCGGCGCCGGCCTGCACGGCATCGTGGTGGAAAAACGCCCCGAAGGCGAAATCCACTGGCGCTTCGAAAGCGACGACCCGCTGGAAGTCGCGCTGGAGCGGGCGGGGCAGATGCCGCTGCCGCCCTATATTGCCCGCAAGCGGGCGATCGATGCGCAGGATCGCAGTGACTACCAGACGCTTTATGCACGCGAAGACGGTGCTGTCGCCGCGCCGACTGCGGGGCTGCACTTCACGCCGGAGCTGTTGGCTGCGCTCGATGCCGCAGGCGTGCAGCGCGAGACGGTGACCCTGCATGTCGGGGCCGGAACCTTCCTGCCAGTGAAGGCGGACGACACCGCCGACCACCGGATGCACGCGGAATGGGGCACCGTGCCCGATGCTGTCTCCGCCCGCCTCAAGGCCGCGAAAGCCGAAGGCCGCCGCATCATTGCAGTCGGCACCACCTCGCTGCGTCTGCTGGAGGCAAGCGGTCTGAACCCTTTCACCGGCACCACCGACATCTTCATAACGCCCGGCTACCGGTTCTGTGCGATCGACGGCCTGATGACCAACTTCCACCTGCCCAAGAGCACGCTGTTCATGCTGGTCAGTGCGCTGATGGGGCGGGATCGCATGCAGGCGGCCTATGCGCATGCCATCCGCTCCGGCTACCGCTTCTACAGCTACGGCGACAGTTCGCTGCTGCTGCCCGATGACTGAACGCTTCGACTTCCACATCCACGCAACTGACGGACACGCCCGCACCGGCGAAATCCGCATGGCGCGCGGCAGCGTCCGCACGCCGGCCTTCATGCCGGTCGGGACGGCGGCGACCGTGAAAGCCATGCACCCGGAAGCCGTCCGGGCGGCCGGCGCCGACATCATCCTCGGCAACACCTATCATCTGATGCTGCGCCCCGGCGCGGAGCGGATGGCGCGGCTCGGCGGGCTGCACCGCTTCATGAACTGGCCACATCCGATCCTCACCGACAGCGGCGGCTATCAGGTGATGAGCCTGGGGCAGCTTGCCAAACTGTCGGAAGACGGGGTTGCCTTTCAGAGCCATATCGACGGCTCGAAGCATCTGGTGACGCCGGAGCGGTCGATCGAAATCCAGCGGCTGCTGGGCTCCGACATCGTCATGGCGTTCGACGAGTGCACGCCGTTTCAAGCGACCCGCGAGCAGGCGGAAAAATCCATGCTGCTCTCCATGCGCTGGGCCAGACGCTCGCGCGACGAATTCCGGAAAACCGGCGCTGGTGCGCTGTTCGGCATCCAGCAGGGCAGCATGTTCGAGGATCTGCGTCGCGAGTCGGCGCAGAAGCTGATCGATATCGGCTTCGAAGGCTATGCCATCGGCGGGCTTGCGGTCGGCGAGGGGCAG
>JBBRKH010000289.1:0-3164 GCA_038217965.1 Sphingomonadales bacterium
TACCGGTCACCGGCGACGGCACCCGGCTGCCGGTGCAGTGGACCAGCCGGGCGTCACTTGAGGAGCTCTCAGGCCGAGTCGTGCGTTTCCGTTTCAGCCTGGCGCGGACTCGCCTGTATGCCTTCTGGGTGAGTGGCTCGCCAGTGGGCCACAGCGGCGGCTACGTCGCCGCCGGCGGACCGGGATTCGCGAAGTCGGCGGACCTCGGCTGAAGCAATTGATTTGATGAGACGAAACGCAACCTTGTTGGCTGCGGCGATCACCGTGCTGGCCGCCATCTACGTCTACGGCCTCGGTCACGCGCCCGTATACCTCGGCGGCGACGAAGCCCATTTCGGCGTGCACGGCTACGCGATTGCCCAGGACGGCCGCAATCTCGATGGCATGCGCTTCCCGCTGTTCGTCAATCTGTGGGACCCACTGGGCGATCAGCAGCCGTTTGATCTGAAGAACCGGTGGTACCAGCCGATGCTGTTCTACATCACGGCACTGGAACTGACGGTGTTGCCTCTCAACGAGTGGACCTTGCGGCTGCCGGTGGCGTTGATCGCAGGAGTGCTCAACCCGTTGCTGATATTTGCGATCGGCAGGCGCCTGCTGAAGGACGGCCAGTTGGCGGCGATCGCGGCTGTCATCGTGGCGCTCTCGCCCACTAACCTCATCGTCGGCCGGCAGGCGCTCGACTATTTGTTGCCGCTCCCATTCGTGCTCGGCTGGCTGTGGTGCCTCCTCGCCTACCTTGAAGGAGGCCGGCTGCGGCACGCCTTCACCGCCGGCGTGCTGCTGGGCATCGGCTTTTACAGCTACATCGCCTCATGGATTTTCATGCCGCTGTGCCTGGCGTTGGGGTGGGTCACCTACTTACGAAGTGGCCGCGCGGACGCCGGCCGGGCGTGCCTGCTGTCGACCGCGGGGTTCCTGCTGCCATTGGCCCCGGCGGTGCCGTGGTTCATCACCCACCCCGAGATGCTCCGCGACACCTTCGCGCGATATCAAACCACTGCCGGCGTGAACGCCTCACTCGCGGAACGGGTCATCGCCATCGTCTTCTCGCGATCGTGGATGGCCAAGTTCGGTGACTACGTGAGCTTCTTCGATCCGGTGATGCTGTTCGTCAGGGGCGGTCCCGTCCCGACCACGTCACTGGGACGGTCCGGCGTCTTCCTGTTACCAGTCGCCGTGTTGCTGCCGGTTGGGATGTATGCGCTGCTCAAGCGTCACCGGGCAGCCGCCACGACCTTTGTTCTGGTCGCCGGATTGCTGCTCTCGCCGCTTCCCGGCGTGGTCGCGGGCGAAGCCGGCATGATTCAGCGCAGCCTGTTCCTGCTGCCCTTTGTGGCGTTCATTGCCGCCATCGGCGCCGGCATCCTTCGCGATGCCTCAAATGGCGTGCTGCGGATGACTGCCCTCGCGCTCGTGGCGGCAATGCCGTTGCAGTTTGGCTACGTCTACTTCGACTACTTCACGCATTACCAGCGGCGGTCGGCCTTCTATTACGACGCGGCCGCCTTCAAGGAGGTGGCGGAACACCTGATCGCGGAGGATGCCAACGGTCACGTGCCGATGGTGCTGCTCTTCCGCGACCTCGACGATGCCGGGTCGAAGTGGCGCTTCTATACCACCAAGCACGGGCGTCAGGACCTGCTATTGCGCACGCGTTACGTCGAGCAGGGCGGCGAGGAAATCCTCACCGCGCCGCCAGGCAGTTTGCTGGTGTTGTACCCCGTGGCGACGATGGTCGACGGACTCGTCAGATCCGGTGACTGGGAGATGGTCCAAACCATCCTCGATGTCGACCAACGGGCCGCATCGGTGATCCTTCGCCGGCGGTCGGTCTCATGATCACCTCGACCTGGCGCCGGTTCGGAATGCCGGCGGCGGCTTCACCTACGTGGTCAAGGGCGAGCGTTCCGCCGATGTCATGGTGCCGGGCCTGCCGGGTGCGCCGTCAGCGAATGGCCTTGAACAACCGCACTTCCGCGGCGACAAACGTCATGCGAATCGCCAGCCGGGCGACGATGTAAGCCTGCGCCACCGCGGCCCCGCGCCAGCCACCGAGCCGCGCGCCACCCATCGTTTCGGCAAAGTAGTACGTCGCCAGCAAGCCGACAAACAGCAGCCCCGTCAAGAGATACAGGGCGCCCACCGACGCGGCGTGGCCGGCGACGAAGCGAACGCCGTCCTTCAATGCGCCGACCGTGGTCGTCGTTCCCGAGACAGCAACGCTGACACGAGCGTAGTCGGCGACCAGGCTCACCGCAGCGATCACCATACCGAAGATGGCATAGAGCAGCACTCGCCACAGAAACGCATCGCGCTCGCTGGCGGCGCGCGCCGCCAGGGCCGCGAAGACCGGGCCAAACAGCAAGGCGTGGACGGTGAAATACAGCACCACGTGCGTGGCGGCCGCAATCAGGCCGATGGCGATGAAGCGCGTCGCGAAGCGCCGCCCGGCCGCGGCCAGTTGCCGAAAGCCGACGCGGCCGCGGTGAAAGCGCTCAATCAAGGCGCCCCACAACAGCGCCCAGACCAGTCCGGCCACCACCACCGGCACCGCCAGCACCAGCGGCCGGCGGGTGCCGTCGGCCAGCGCACTCAGGTTGTCCAGTGGCGCGGCAAAGCCGATCACCGCCGGCGTGAAGGTGGCCTCGAGCCCTCGGGCGTGGGCGCGGTACTCCATCCACCACTCGGGATCGATGTCGCCGGCATTCCGGGAGATCGGGGCCTGCGTCGACAGGGCTGTCTGCAGGCGTACCCCGAGGACCAGCCCGAACGGAACGGCCGAAGCCAGCGTGACGAGCAGAACGGCGGCCAGCACCAGCGGCGCGCCGGCGACCTGGCCCACGCCCCCGCCAAGCGCGCGCAATACGCGAATCATTCGCCGAGCACTCCTCTCATACCAGCGCCGAGTACGACAACATCAGATCCTGCAGCCAGGTCAGCCAGTTCAGCGTCAGCCGCAACCCTTCGGGGCGCACTGCGCGCTCGAGCGTCCGCGAGTTGTTGCCGCGGTCGGCGTCGAGCAGCAGCATCAGGCCCGGGTCGATGGTCGCCGACACGGCCCGCGACGCGCTGCTTCCTCAGCCGCATCGTGGTGGTCCGCCGGGGAGATGCCGTCTTCACCGGATCGTCCCGGCCGGCGGCCGGCCCATACGAATCTGGCG
>JBBRKH010000290.1:0-3161 GCA_038217965.1 Sphingomonadales bacterium
CGTGGAGCAACCTGCTCATGCTGTCGCACGAGTGCCTGGCCTTCGCTTCTCGTCAGCCTGCCGTGGCGGATTTCGCGACTGGCGTGATCGGTGACCTTCGAATAGCCATGCCGATAAAGTTTCGAAAGATCGTGCAGATTCATATAGTTGAAGCAATCGACATGATCGTAGGTGTCGAAGGTGCGGGCAAAGACAGACGTGCGATACCGGTGGCTTTCGATCATCTTCTCGTGCTGCGCTTTCGGATCCCAGCGGACATAGTTGCCGAGATAGATGCCGCGCACTCCGACGGAATCGAGCGCGGCGTCATCGGGATATCGCCAAGGCGCCATATCGTCCTCGGTCAGCACATCGAACAGCGACGGCAGGTCACTGGCCTCCGCGCCGAGAAGATCATGATCCTTGCGGTAGCGGCGGGTCATTTCGACTTCGTGCCGGTGCGAGAACATGCCGACCTGCTCGAGCCCCTGGTGGGCGCCCCAGATGATGAGCGGCACCCGGTAGCGCACGGCGGTCTGCACCGGCCAGACGCTCTGGCCGGCGAGAATGTGCCAGTAGAGGCTGCCGAACATGCGCAAGGTCGTGCGGGTGACACGGCGGACGATGCGCGGATCGACCGTCTGAAGGAGGAAATCGACGTCGAAACGGATGCGCAGATTGGCCAGATTGCGGATGCCGAGCGGCGTGTTGTATTGTTTGTTGTAGGCAACAACCAGCGGATTGAGGCCGAGGCGCTCCTTGACGAGATGCACTATCCAGTGGCTGTCCTGACCACCGCTGACCGGCACGATGCAATCATAGGTTGCGCCGCCGGCATTGCGATAGGGCGCAACCACTGCTTCCAGCATGCGCCAGCGCGCATCCCAGTCCAGCGCGTCTTTCTCCTCATGGATGCGGCATCCCGAGCAGATGCCGTCGTCGTCGATCACCAGGCCGAGCGGGTGGCTATCGCCGTACAGGCAGCGTTTGCAGAAGGTCACGGTCATGCCCGCACCTCGGATCCGGCAAAGCTGGCACGACGCACGGGCAGGCCGGAGAGCCCTGCCTTTAGCGCCTGCACGGCATGTTCGCGCCAGCTGAGGCTGTTGCCGACTGCCACGGCAGCGACCGCGGGGTGGCTCAGCAGTCGCTGCATCAGTGCTGGTTCGCCGGCGCCACCAAACGCAATGATGGGCATGGTGGACACCGGGAAAGCATCGATGATGCCGGTGTCGAAACTGCCCGAAGTGCCTTCGTTCTGCCAGTCGATCAGCAGGGCTTCAGAAATCCGCCCTGCGGCCAGTGTTTCCAGCAAGGTTTCGCCGAGCGGCTCGTCGGTCCGGCGGCGATAGTCCCGCCACAGCAGTCTGCCTCCCCGCAGGCTGACCGGAAGGGCTGCTATGATGCCCTGTGCCCCCAGACTTTCCGACAGCGCGTGGATTTCCTGTGGGCTATCGCGCAGCATTGCATCGACTGCCACACGGTCTGCGCCGAGCTTCACGACCTGCACGCCATCGGCCTGGCTGCGGATGCCGCCGGCGTAGATCAGCGGCGTTGCCAACCCCAGCTTGCCGATGCGATCGAGCAGGGCAAAATCGGGCCCGTGCTGCTGGCGATCGATGCAGTTCAGAAAGATTTCGTCGGCTCCCCAGCGGTCGAGGGTGTGGGCAATGACTGCCGGATCGCCCATCGGCAGGTGGCGGGCATAGCCGAAAGATTGCACCGCAATGCCGCGGCGCACGGTGATGACGGCGGCAAGGCGCTTCATGATCATCGGCAGAGGCCGTCCACGATGGCAGCCAGCAGCGCGCGTCCGGCGGCCTGGCTTTTTTCGGCATGAAACTGCAGGCCCACCACATTGTCGCGCCGGATGGCGGCGACCAGCGGTTGACCGCTCCGCGCCAGGGCAGCCTGGTAGGCGGCCGGCACATCGAGGGCGTAGCTATGGTTGAAATAAAAGGATTCGCGGTCGCTTGCGGCAAACATGGCGTCGTTGGTCACGGTTTCGAGCCGGTTCCAGCCGATATGCCACCGCGCACCGGCAATCGGTTCGACAGTGCCCGGAATGAGGCCGAGACCGGCTGTCAGCCGATACTCGCTCGAGCTGTCCACCAGCAGCTGCATGCCGAGGCAGATGCCGAGCAGCGGCCGATCGTTGCGGGCAGCATCTGCGACATAGCGATCGAGGCCACTGGCAACGAGATTCTCCATGGCGAGTGGAAATGCACCGACACCCGGCAGCAGGAGAAGATCGCAATCATCCAGCACCTGCGGGTCGCCGGAAATGCGGCAGCGGTGGCCCAGCATGTGGAAGGCGTGCTGCACCGATGCAAGATTGCCAGCGCCATAATCGACAATTCCGATGGTGCGGCGGGTCACAGGCCAACCCCCACCTGGAAGCGGCGATGAATGCTGCCATCGGCACGGATATCGAACAGGCGCGGATTGGCATTGGCGCGAACCTGCGCCCAGAAGGCGTCCACGCTGATGCCGATATAGTCGCAGAAGCTGGCGATGTAGCCCGGTGCGCAGGCATCATCATAGGATTCGACCAGACCGATCGCCTTGTCGCGATCGAGGCGGCCCAGGCGGATTTCCTCATTCACATAGTCCGTCACCCGACCAAAGCCGAACTTGTAATATTTGATCATCTGGTTGAGCGTCACCCAGTCCTCGTCGAGCGAGGTAACGCCGGCCAGATCGCCGGTGTTGCCCACCGTGTCCTCGCGGATCTTCAATCCCTGGGCGGTGCCATACATGCCGTTGTTGACCAGCGACCAGTCGCCCAGGAACCAGCCCAGATAGACGATCTGCAGGCCATGCACGTCGAAGGCGTCAGGCGCCGGATAGCGGTAGGGGATGAGCTCGCGGGGCGATGCGCCGGCCTCCAGCATCCATTCCAGGCCGCCGCCGGACAGCGTGTTCATGTAGCGCAGATTGTTGCCATCGTAGCCGGTGCGGCCAAGCGTCTTCAGATCGCCGAGCTGCAAACCCGGATTTTCGCCCCAGAGGATGAGCGGAATATTGTAGCGGATGGCAAGCTGCGGGACGGAGGCGAAGAGGGCGAGCTCGGTAGAGCGGGCCCAGTTGGTGAAGCGGTCGAAACTGGCGCGCATCAGCCGCTGCCAGGTGCCGGGCGCCGGTGCCGAAATAACGGTATCGAAGCCATGCTCGATCAGGTT
>JBBRKH010000291.1:0-3153 GCA_038217965.1 Sphingomonadales bacterium
CAGACGCGGGCGCCGCAATTGCCGCCGGAATTGTCATGCAGGCAGACGGCGCAAACATCATCGATGTGGGCGGCGAATCCACCCGGCCGGGAGCCACGCCCGTGCCGCTGGAGGAGGAACTGCGGCGGACCATCCCGGTGATCACCGCCCTGGTGCGCGCCGGGGTGGCCGTTTCCATCGATACGATGAAGGCACAGGTGATGCGCCGTGCGCTGGATGCAGGCGCCACGATGCTGAACGATGTCAGCGCGCTCACGGCCGATCCGGCCAGCCTGCATGTCGCGGCCGCAAGCGAGGCGCAGATCGTTTTGATGCACATGCCCGGCACGCCGCAGACGATGCAGGAATTGGCGAACTATGCCGATCCGGTGGCCGAAGTAATGGCGGCGCTGCGAGCGAGGATTGCCGCCTGCCAGGCGGCCGGCATCCCCCGGTCTCGCCTGATCGCCGATCCCGGGATCGGCTTCGGCAAAGGGCTGTCGCACAATCTGGCGATCCTGCGCCGCTTGCGCGATTTCCACGCGCTGGGTCTCCCGCTGCTGCTGGGTGCCAGCCGCAAGTCGCTGATCCCGGCGATTGCAGGCCCGGCGCCCGTGTCCGGGCGACTGCCCGGCAGCCTCGCGCTGGCGCTGCATGCGGCCGGCGCCGGGGCGGCATGGGTTCGGGTGCATGATGTCGCCGCCACACGGCAGGCGCTGGCACTCTGGCAGGCGGTGCAGCCGGTCTGACCGCGTCTTGTCATCATCGGGCTGCCAGCGCATGATCGATCGCCCGGAACCAGGGAGTGCCGCATGGCCATGTCCGGCCCGGCGACCATCGAAAACCGCGAACGGGCCACCCGCGTGGACGGCGCCCAGGTCGGCAGCGTTTCGCAACAGGGCAAACGGGCGCAGCGCAAGAACGACGGCTGAGCAGGCAGAAAGAGCAGCGGTCGGCAAGCTGCACGAAACCCGGCCGGTGCCTTTCAGAACATCTGCCGCGAAACGCCGTCTTCCGGCAACCACGCCCACGGCCGCGCGACCCGGTCCGCCGCCTGCCAGCGGGCGATGGCGGCTGCGTCCCGCAAAGTCAGGGCAATCGGATCCAGGCCATGCAGCAGCATCTGCCGCGCCTCCTCCGGCAGCCGGAAGGGATGGCCATTGGCGGTCATCGCCTCCAGATCGATTGTCACAGGGCTTTGCAGCCCGGCAATCGTCTCAAGCGACAAGATCACCGGAGCCAGGCCGTTGCGAACGCAGTTGCCGAAGAAGACAGGGTTGAAGCTTGGCGCGACGACAGCGCGGAAACCATATTCGGCAAGCGCCCAGACGGCATGTTCGCGGCTTGATCCGCAGCCGAAATTGGCGCCGGTCAACAGGATTTTCGCGTCCGCATAGGCCGGCTGGTTGAGCACGAAGGCCGGATCGGGCGTGCGCGCTGCAGCGTCGAGATAGCGGCGGTTGGCAAACAGGCCGCCGGCCAGGCCGGTCTTGCCGGTGCTGCGCATTTCGCGCGAGGGGATGATGATGTCGGTGTCCACATTGTCTTCCGGAAACGGCGCCGCGATCGCCGTCAGCTTGCGCAAGGGCTCAGGCATCAGGCAGGGCGCCCGCGTCGCGACCAGCAAAAAAGCTGCGCGCATCCGCGATCCGGCCCTCGATGGCGCTGGCGGCGACCGTCTCGGGGCTGGCGATGTGGGTGCGGGTGCCGGGGCCCTGACGGCTTTCGAAGTTGCGGTTGGTGCTGGAAATCACCCGCTGCTGCGGGCCGAAGCTTTCGCCGCCGGCATAAAAGCACATCGAGCAGCCGGAATCCCGCCATTCGAAGCCGGCGTCCGCAAACACCCGGTCCAGCCCCAGCGCTTCGGCATCGCGCTTCACCTGCCGGCTGCCAGGCACCACGATGGCCCGCACGCCTGCTGCCACCCTGCGGCCGCGCACGATTGCAGCGGCGCGCTGCAGATCGGGCAGGCGGCTGTTGGTGCAGCTGCCGATGAAGGCGGCGTCGATCGGCAATCCGAGCAGCGGCTGGCCGGGCGCAAGGCCCATATAGGCGCGGGCCGCCCTGCCCGGCTCACCATCGGGAACGCCGGCTTGCAGAGGCAGGCTCTGTGCCGGGCTTGTGCCCCAGCTGACCATCGGCTGCACCGCACTGCCGTCGATCAGGATTTTGCGATCGAAGACAGCGTGCTCGCTGCTGCGCAGGCGCTGCCAGTCAGCCACAGCGGCCGCCCAGTCGACCGGGGCATATCGACGGCCCTGCAGCCAGCGAAAGGTCTTCTCGTCCGGTGCGATCAGTGCGCAAAAGGCGCCGAATTCGCTTGCCATGTTGCACAGGGTGAAGCGCGATTCCATCGCCAGCGCCGCCACCCCGGGGCCGGCGAATTCCACTGCGTGCCCGGCGGCGCCGGCCGCGCCATGCTGCGCGATGATGTGCAATGCCAAGTCCTTGGCGGTCACCCCGGCGGCGAGTTTGCCGGACACCTCCACCAGCATCGTCGCTGGCCGCTGAACGCGCAGGGTGCCCGTTGCCAGCGCATGCTCGGCCTCGCTCGATCCGATGCCCCAGGCCAGTGCGCCAACCGCGCCCTGCGTGCCGGTGTGGCTGTCGGGCGCAACGAGCGTCAGCCCCGGCAGCACGATCGCCAGTTCCGGCCCGATAACATGCGTGATGCCCTGATCCGCATCGGTCACATCGAACAGGGTGATGCCGGCGGCTTTGGCGGCTGCGCGCGTTTCGGTGATGAAGGCGCGGCCTCCCGGCATGGTCGTGTCGTCACCCCGCCCCGGAAATGTGTCGACGATATGGTCCATCACGGCAAACACATGGGCGGGTTGCACGACGCTGCGGCCGGCGGCGGCGAGGCTGCGCAGCGCTGCCGCGCCCGTGCGCTCGTGCAGCATGATCCGGTCGATCGCGATGAGGTGTGTGCCGCCGCCCAGATCAGCGACACTGTGCGTATCAAACAGGCGGTCGAACAGCGTCGTCATCTCAACCAGGCCCGTCCTTGCGGAACAGCGAGCCGACATCGCGAACGAACCGGCGGAATGCAACGATCACCCCCACCATCGCAAGCAGCATCAGCATGACCAGCCCGAGCGCCACGAACGGATTGGTAAGCGCCAGCACAAAGGCGCCCGTGGTCGCCACATCCTCGGCGCTGGACATGACGAC
>JBBRKH010000292.1:0-3107 GCA_038217965.1 Sphingomonadales bacterium
CTGCGGCATAGTCCGCATGCAACGAGAAAGGGTGACGGGAGGTGTACGGCCAGGGCGCGTCGTCGATCGTGCAAGAAGGGCGGGATCTGGCCCCACCCCCAATTCAAGTCCGGCGCTGCCAACGAATGGCAGCCGCCTTCACTCGTAATCCGGACCGAGATTCTGATTTCGCGGCGGCGCAGCGGCTGTCAGGCGCAACGCCTCCGCCGAAGCCGCCAGCGAGCCGAGTTCGTCGGCCACATCATCTTCGTCGATATGCACCTTCTGCAGATCGGTGATGATGCGATCCACCAGCGCGTCGGGCGACACGGTTGCCTCGGCGATTTCACGCAGCGCAACGACCGGGTTCTTGTCGCGATCGCGTTCCAGGGTGATTTCGGCACCGCCGGAAATCTGCCGGGCGCGCTGGCCGGCCAGCAGCACCAGCTCGAAACGGTTCGGCACTTTTTCGATGCAGTCTTCAACGGTCACACGGGCCATGAAGGGCCTTTCGCAAAACTTGGGAACTCAGGAGAGCGGCGCGCATAGCCTCGCAGGGTTGCACAGGTCAAGCAAAAGCGGTTGACCGGCTGCTGCCATGCGCGTATTGCGCCGCGCTTGCATTTGGCCCCGCACGCCCGGTGAAGCGGTGGCCCGAACTCCTTCCTGCAGGGAAATTCGCGCGGTTCCGGGCACGCTCACTTTGCAGAGGGTGGGCCGGCTTATGGGCAATGGTGCCCGGGCCAGCGAAGGATGAACCATGTCGAAGCGCACAAGCGCCAAGTATAAACTTGATCGCCGGATGGGCGAGAATGTCTGGGGCCGCCCGAAATCGCCGGTGAACCGCCGCGAATACGGCCCCGGCCAGCACGGCCAGCGCCGCAAGAGCAAGATTTCCGATTTCGGACTGCAGCTCCGCGCGAAGCAGAAGCTGAAGGGCTATTATGGCGATGTGACGGAAAAGCAGTTTCGCAAGGTCTATGCCGAAGCCGTTCGCATGAAGGGCGATACGTCGCAGAACCTGATCGGCCTGCTGGAGCGCCGGCTGGGCGTCATCATCTATCGCGCCAAATTTGCGCCGACCGTTTTTGCCGCACGCCAGCTCGTCAACCATGGCCATGTGATGATCAACGGCCGCAAGTGCAACATCGCGTCCGCGCTGGTGAAGCCCGGCGATGTCGTCGAAATGTCGGCCAAGGGCCGCGAAATGGCGCTGGTTATCGAAGCAACGACGCTCGCCGAGCGCGACACGCCGGATTATGTGCAGGTCGAAGGCTTCAAGGCCACCTACATCCGTATCCCGTCGCTGGATGAAGTGCCCTATGCGGTGAAGATGGAGCCAAACCTCGTGGTCGAGTTCTACAGCCGCTAAACCGTCAGGATGGTAATAAAAAGGCCTCCCGGCGCTGCGCCGGGAGGCCTTTTTCCTGTGCTCAGAATGCTGCGAACGCTGCAAGCGGCAACAGGCAGGCGTAGCGCAGTTCGCCCCGTGCCAGCCGGTCGGCATCCGACCAGTTGCTATCTATGCGGCGGTCGATCTTGCGCAGGCTCTCGCGGCAGATGGTCAGCGTCGCGCCCAGAATCGCAAGCTCGGCGCTGCCGGCCATCGTCGGCTCGCCCGCGGCCATTACCGCGCCGCCGATCAGGCCGGCGCGCGCCGCCTCCAGACTTTCCGCAGCTTGCCGTGCGCTGCTGGCGGCTGCCGTGGTTGCCTGCGGAGTTGCCGGAACGGCCAGAGCAGACACCAGCGCGTGCAGACTGTCGTGGCTTTGGCGCACCAGCAGCCTCACCGCTTCATGTTGCACGGCGGCCGCTTCGGCGCCAAAGTCGGCACCGCTGCGAATCGTGGCGCATCCCGCCAGCAACGCTGCCGCAGCAACACCCGAAAACACTTTGCAAAATCGACGCATTGGTTCGGCCCTCTCCATGGAAATGGCCAAATCGGTAACAAATTGCCGCCCTGTAGGACAGCGCCGCCTCAGGCGTTGGTGGTCTGGCCCTTGCGCGCGGCGGCAATCGCCTCCTTCAGCGCATCGTAGCCGACCGCGCCGGACAGAATCCTGTCGCCGACCACATAGCTGGGTGTTCCGGTGATCCCGAGCGCCCGGCCGAGCGAGAGGTTCATCTCGATTTCGCCTTTCAAAGCCTTTGAATTGAGGTCGCGGGCAACCTGCGCCTCGTTCATGCCGGCCTGCCGCACGGTGCGGATCAGCCGCTCCTGCGACAGCACGCCCTGCCCCTGGAACACGCTCATGTAGAATTTCCGGTAGCGATTCTGGTTGGCGGCCGACAGGCTGGCCTGGGCGAATCGCTCGCTTTCGGGCCCCAGCACGGGCATATCGCGGAACACGACCTTCAGCTTCGCATCCTCGGCGAGCAAGCGATCGACGTCGGCGGCTCCCTGACGGCAGAAGGGGCAGTTGAAATCGAAGAATTCGACCAGCACGACGTCGCCGTCGGCCGCACCGGCCCAGGCGCCGGCGAACGGTTTCTGGATTGCCTCGCGGTTGGACGCGAGCAATTTCGCAACCTCTTTTTCCTGCAGGCGGTTGATCGCTTCGGGGATGATTTCCGGATTGGCGAGGATGGTTTCCTTCACCAGCTTTTCCATCGCCGCACGGTCGCCGGTGGGCAAGGGGGCCGCTACTGGCTGCGGGCCGAGCTGCTGCCAGCCGATCATTGCCGCAAGCGCTCCGGCAGCGCCGCCGGCCACCCACCAGCCCGGACCGGCGAAGCGCGCAGTGCCGCGGCGCGCGGGCTTATCCTCGGGGGCGTCCATTGCGGTCTTTCTTCATCGTTTCCATCTGATCCTGCGACACCAGCAAGATGTCCCGCGCCCGTATCCAGTCCGGAGAGCCTTTCGGCAAGCCTTCGACCGCGGCTCGCGCCGAACGCGCGGCAAGGCGCGGATCGCCGCCCGAAAGATTGAGCCGCTCGGCGGTCGCCAGCGCAGCGCGCGGCTTGTCGCCGCGCCGTTCGTAGACTGTGCCGAGCTGCAGCCATGCAAACGGATTCTGGTTGTCCCGCGCGACCGCTGTTCGGAGGATTTTTTCCGCCTCGGCCAGCACCAGCGGATCTTCGCTGCTTTCCGCCGACTGCACGAGCGCATGCCCAAGCATGCCGGCGAT
>JBBRKH010000293.1:0-3079 GCA_038217965.1 Sphingomonadales bacterium
CCTGCCTGCTCGCCTCAGGATGAATGTGATTGGCGCACCCGGCATCGAGAAGCTGGATTTCGAGATTTTCTCGCTCGCCGTATCGGCCATCAACGGTTGCGGCATTTGCATCGATGCGCACGAAAAGGTGATTCGCGAGCATGGTGTGCAGACGATCGTGATTCATGCGGCTGTGCGTCTGGCGAGCGTGGTGCAGGCATTGGCTGCAAGCCTGCGGGCATCGTAGCGCTGGGCTTTCCGGGCCGATATCTGCAATGTGCTGCCGCCGGTTCGCCGCATTCGATAGGACCTGACGGAGAAAAAGCGGCCGGCGGATTGCTCCGCCGGCCGCCTCTGCTGTTGCGCTTTGAACGCCTCAGTAGACGCTTCCGGGCTCCCGGCGATCGGACGCCGCGGCATCGCCGCCGGAAATGGTTGCGGCTCCCCCGCCGGGAGTTGTGGCGGCCCGGCCGCTGTCCCGGTCTGTCGGCCAATCGATGCCGCCATCTGCGCCCTCGTCGGCACCCGCGCCGGCGTAGCGTGCCGATCGGGTCATACGTCCGCTGGTTTCGGCGCTGTCATAATAATCGTCGGTTTCCTCGGGCCAGTTGTCACCCGCCATTTCGTCCGTGCTGTAGCTGGGCGCTTCGCGGAAGCCTTCGCCGGCCATGCCGACGCTGTAGCCACCGATCGATGTGTCATAATCCAGGCTGTCCCACGGCAGGGGATGGTATTTTTCCCCGATGCCGAGAAAGCCGCCAAAGCTCATCACGGCATAGGCAACCTTCCCGGACGCCTTGCTGATCATGACGTCGTGGATGGATCCGATTTTCTCGCCGGCGCTGTCATATACGGAAGTGCCCTTCACCTTGTCGGAGCTGATGAGGTCTCCGACTTCGTCGCGGTCGATTTCGGTGGTGTTATCGATGTCCTGCATGTGCTTGCTCCTCTGCAAAGGGGGGTTCAGCAGGAACCGGGGACTTTGGGCATGGTTCCGGCAGCGACCAACCGTTCAGCGAAAATTTTGCCAGAGGCCGAATCCGCTGGTCGCAATGAGCACGATGCCCACCATCAGCATCAGCGTATCGGCTTTCAGCTGCTTGGCGAGGATGGCGCCGAAGGGCGCCGCGATGACGCCACCAGCCAGCAGGCCGACGGTGGCGGTGGTGACCACTTCCCAGCCAAGTGCGATGATGAAGGTGACGGCAGCCGCGAAGGTGACGAAGAATTCGGCGGCATTCACGGTGCCGATGACGTTGCGCGGCGTGCCACCCTGGATGATGAGATTCGACGTGACGATGCCGCCCCAGCCGCCGCCGCCGGCGGCATCCAGAAAGCCGCCGACAAAGCCGAGCGGCTCGACAATTCTGGGCTGGCGGGACACATGGATATGGCGGATTCCGCGCCAGAATATCCACAGTCCCAATATGCCGAGATAGGCCTGGATCAAAGGCTTGGCGGCTTCGGCGGGGATGTTGGTCAGGACGTAGGCGCCAAGCACTGCGCCGCCGACGCCGGGGACGGCGATGCGGGCAAACAGCTTCCAATCGATGTTGCCGGCGATTGCGTGGCTGGTGCCCGACACGGCAGTGGTGACGGTTTCCACCGTGTGCACACCGGCTGACGCAGCGGCGGGCGGCACGCCAAGGGCGATGAGGGCGGAGGTGGAGATAACCCCGAATGCCATTCCGAGCGCGCCGTCCACGAGCTGCGCCAGAAAGCCGACAGCCATGAAGGTGAGAAACTCGTTTTCCAGTCCCATATTCTGGCTTTGCTGACAGGCGGGCGATGGCGGAGCAAGACAATTGCGCTGTGCGCTGCAAAACCGCCGCTTCCAGCCGAGTTCCAGCCCAGTTCTGGGAGGACTGGATTTGAGTGTCACTTGGGATTATGATCACTGCCCAAGGGCAATTGAGGCACGCATATGTTCCGCTCGCTGACCGGCTATCTTTCCAGCATCCGTGCGCGCGATCCGGCACCGCGCTCGCGCTGGGAAATCCTCACATATCCGGGCGTCTGGGCGGTGGGTCTGCACAAGACTGCACACGCGCTGTATCGGCTGGACCTTTTCCTGGTTGCGCGAATGGTCAACCATTTCAGCCGGTTTCTGACCGCCATCGACATTCATCCAGGCGCCACGATCGGCCGCAACCTGTTCATCGATCATGGCTTCGTGGTGATCGGCGAAACGTCTGTCATCGGGGACAATGTGACCATCTATCAGGGCGCGACGCTGGGCGGCACCAACCCGACCAATGGCATCGGCGGCAAGCGACACCCGACCATCGGCGACGATGTGGTGATTTCGCTGGGCGCTGCGGTGCTGGGGCCGATCACGGTGGGGAACGGTGCCAAGGTGGGTGCCAATGCGGTGGTGATGAAGGACGTCGCGCCGGGCGCCACGGTCGTTGGCATCCCGGCCAAACCGGTGCCGGTGCTGGTGAAGGACGATCCCTGCTTCGTGCCCTATGGCACGCCCTGCTCCGACCAGTTCGACCCGGTGACGCAGCGGTATGAAATCCTGAAATGCGAGATGGACGCCTTGCGGGCGCGGCTGGATGCCTATGAGCAGGATGCGCGCAAGACTGCGGCTGGCGGTGAAGCCGCTTGACGGGGGTGACGCCGCTGTTTGCTGCGGCCGCACAGGTGGTGTTCGACCGTTCTGAACTGGACAGCATCATGCAGATCTACGGCCGCATGGTCGCTGCCGGACACTGGCGCGATTATGCGATTGATTTCGGGCGCGAAGCAGCAACCTTCTCGGCTTTCCGGCGCGCTGCCGAACGCCCGGAATATCGCGTGGTGAAAGACCCGTCGCTCAGGCTCAGGCAGGGGCAGTATGCGCTGGTTTCGGAAGCCGGCGCCACGCTGAAGCGCGGGAACGAGCTGGCGGCGATACTGGCGCCGGTGTCGCGCAAGCTGATGAAGCTGGTGGAATAGACGGGGCCACGCGGATACGGACGGAAGAGACGGTCTGGTCGCCAGTTCGCCTTATGGCTTTGGCACACTTCCGGCAGCGCCGGTGTTTGGCTCCACTGCGCCACCAGCGGTCAGCGGCGCTGGCGCGACACCGCCTGCCGGGTTTCAGGCGGCGAGCTTT
>JBBRKH010000294.1:0-3057 GCA_038217965.1 Sphingomonadales bacterium
GGCTGCCGGGCATCTATGGCCCGGGGCGTTCCGCGCTGGATCAGGTGCGCGCTGGCACCTCGCGGCGGATCGACCGGCCGGGGCACCGCTTCAACCGCGTGCATGTGGACGATATCGCCGGCGGGGTGCTGGCGGGCCTGCAAGCCGGGGCGGGCGGCATCTTCAATGTGGTGGATGCGCTGCCGGCCGAGCCGCGCCACGTGACCGAATACGCCTGCGGCTTGCTGGGCGCGCCGCTGCCGCCGCTGGAGCCGCTGGAGGAGGCCATGCTGAGCTCGATGGCGCGCGGCTTCTGGAGCGAGCGGCGCACGGTCGCAGGCGGCAGGCTGGGACGGGTGACAGGCTATCGCCTGGCGTTTCCGGACTATAAGGCGGGCCTGCGGGCAATTCATGCGATGGAGACGGGCAGATGAAATTCGGATCGAGCCAGACGGGTGTCGGCAAATCTGTCGAGCGGGTGGAGGATGCGCGGCTGTTGACTGGCGCGGGCACCTATACCGACGATATCCAGCTGCCGGGTGCCGCCTATGGGATGACCCTGCGAAGCCCGTATGGCCATGCCGAAATCCGGGCGCTGGATACCGGCGCGGCAAAGGCAATGCCCGGCGTGCTGGCGGTCTACACTGCGGCCGATCTGGCCGACTATGGTGAAGTGCCCTGCGTGGTGCCGCTTTCGGGCAAGCTGGTGACACCGCGCCCGTTGCTGGCCACGAATCGCGTGCGGTTCGTCGGCGACGGCATCGCCTTCATCGTGGCAGAAACGCGCGAGCAGGCGCGGGCGGCGGCGGACGCGATCGAGATCGATTTCGCCGAGCTGCCGGCGGTTGCCAGCCTATCGGCAGCCCTGGCACCGGGCGCCGCGAGCATCTGGCCGGAGCATCCTTCCAACGACATTTTCCTGTGGGAAGCGGGCAACCGCGAGGCGACCGATGCAGCGGTTGCGGCTGCTGCGCATGTGACGCGGCTGCGGATCGTGCAGAACCGGATTGCGCCCAATTCGATGGAGGTGCGCGCGGCGGTCGGCGAATGGCGCGACGGCGACGGCTTCACCCTGCATGTGGGGTCGCAGGGGGTGGCCGGCATGCGGATGATGCTGGCAGGCATGATCCTGAAATGCCCGCCCGATCAGCTGCGGATCATCACGAAGGATGTCGGCGGCGGCTTCGGCATGAAGACCTTTGTCTATGCCGAATATGCCCTGGTGCTGCATGCGGCGCGGGCGCTCGGCCGGCCGGTGAAATGGACGGGCGAACGATCGGACGCCTTCCAGACCGACACGCACGGGCGCGCGATGGAGACGGATGCGGCGCTGGCGTTTGATGCGGACGGGTTGATCACCGCGCTGAAGGCAGAGACCTGGTCTGACCTCGGCGCCTATCAATCGCAGTTCGGGCCAGCGATCCAGACGCTGGCGGGCGGACGCATCATCGGCGGCGTGTATCGCATTGCGGCCATTCACAATGCCGTGCACGGGGTGCTGACCAACACCACGCCGGTGGACGCCTATCGCGGCGCCGGCCGGCCGGAAAGCGCCTATATCATGGAGCGGCTGCTGGAAGCGGCGGCGCGCGAGCTGGGGATCGAGGTCGATGACATCCGACGCCGCAACTTGCTGAAGCCATCGGAATTGCCGCACGACAACGGACTTGGGCTATCGTTCGATGTGGGCGATTTCCCGGCCGTGCTGGACAAGGCGCTGGCGAATGCCGGCTGGGCGGATTTCCCGGCGCGCAAGGCCGAAGCGGCGCAGCGCGGCAAGCGCGCGGGTCGGGGTCTGTGCTATTATGTCGAGATTGCCGGCGGCGGATCGCGCGACGAATTTGCCGATGTGAAGATGCTGTCCGGCGGGATTGTCGAGGTGGCGGTGGGCACGCAATCCAATGGGCAGGGGCACGAAACGGTCTATGCGCAGGTGACCGCCGAACGGCTGGGCATACCGCTTGAGCAGGTGCGTGTGGTGCAGGGCGATTCCGATCGGCTGGACCAGGGCAATGGCACCGGTGGCTCGCGATCGATGGCGTGGGGCGGGGCGGCCTGCCTGCAGGTGGCGGACGAGATGGTAGCGCGCGGCATCGAACTCGCCAGAGCCGATCTGGGCGACGAAGTGGATTATGCCGACGGGCTGTTCAAGGGACGGGCGACCAATGCGACGCTGAGCCTTGCGGAGCTGGCGGAGAAGCATCCGGGCGCGCTGGATGGCCGGGCGCGGTTTGCGCCCGAAAATCCGGCACCGACATTTCCGAATGGTTGCCATGTCGCGGAGGTGGAGGTCGATCCCGAAACCGGCGGCGTGGTCGTGACGCGCTACAGTCTGGTGGACGATTTCGGAACGATCGTGAACCCGATGCTGCTGTTGGGGCAGATTCACGGCGGCGTGGCGCAAGGGCTGGGCCAGGCTTTGCTGGAGAACATCGTCTATGACGACAATGCGCAGCTGCTGACGGGAAGCTTCATGGACTATGGCATGCCGCGTGCCGACGACATGCCGCTGCATATCGGCTTCGACACCCTGCCCACGACCAGCCCGACCAACCCGCTGGGCGCCAAGGGTTGCGGCGAGGCGGGAACGATCGGCGCCATGCCGTCGGTGATGAATGCGATCATCGATGCGCTGGATGGCACGCAGATCGAGATGCCGGCGACACCGGAAAAGCTGTGGCGCGCGGCGCAGGCGCTGCGGGTGCCGATGGCGGCGCAATGAGCTTGTGGTTGCTGAAATCCGAGCCGGATGTCTATTCGTTCGACGATCTGGTCAAGGAGGGCGAGACACTCTGGACGGGGGTGCGCAACAACGCCGCCGCGCTCCACATGAAGGCCATGCAGCCGGGCGACCAGGCCTTCTTCTACCATTCCAACATCGGCAAGGAGATCGTGGCGCTGGCGCGCATCAGCAAGGCAGCGTCCCCGGATCCGACCGATGAAACCGGCCGCTGGGTCGCCGCTGCGATCCAGCCCGTGCGCAAGCTTCCGCGCCCGGTGACGCTGGCGGAGATGAAGGCGACGCCGGCGCTGGCCGATTTCCAGCTGATCCGGCAGTCGCGGCTGTCGGTGGTGCCG